>JAFGTT010000017.1 GCA_016933955.1 Candidatus Zixiibacteriota bacterium | reverse complement strand
TTGAAGTAGTTCAGGTTGTAACCGCCGTTGCCGCTCGGACCGCCGGCATCACCAATGCCACCGGCATTGCTGAAGGAGAGACGGACGCAGTTGGTACGAATTTCAGACAATTCCGGGAATTGCACGGTATCGGCCACGATCAGATCAACCTGAATCGTGTCAATACTGCCGCCGATGGAATTGGAATTGATAATCACGTAACCGGTCAGAACATCCGGGCCGGTTGTTATAATCCCGCCGTCGTTCATGTACAAATCAACAGTAGTGAAGTTTGGCGACAGGTGAGAAATCGTAATCGGGCCATAGTTGCTGACATCGAGCCAGGCCGGATCGCCGGGTGTCACGGCAATCGTAATGCTGTTGATCGTCAAAGGCGCATTACCGATGTTCTCCAGCTTGATCACGGAATCGAGCTGATTACCTGGCTTGGTCCAGGTTGGAGGAGCAATCTGCTGCGGCGAGTAAGCCAGCACCGGATTGGGAACCGGTTCCACGCAGGGAACCCGGAACCACTTGACCGGGTTGGTGGTCCAGATACCCGCATCCTGGGATTCCGAACCAGGGAATTTATCGTTGACGTAAAGAACATCAAGATAAAAATCACCGCTGTACGATCCGGAAGGATCGACAATCGGCACGCCGGTAAAATCGCCATCAACCACTTCCATGCCATAGCGCGGCATAGCCGGGTAGTGATCGGCATCGCACGGATTGGTAGTTCCGGTGGCGGTATCGCAAAGCGGCGTGTAACTGTTGGTCAGGTTACGGGCAATATCCCAGTTATAACCGCCGTTATCGGAAACCGAAATATACAATTCGCCATTGGCGGTTCCGGCATAACCGGCACCTTCCCAGCGAAGCAGGGCGCAGTCATCATGGATACCATTGGCGATGTCGAGGAACTGGACAAAGATGGTGTAGAACTTGCCATCGCATTCCGAGATCATCGGTTTGCTCAGGCTCATTTCGTTCCAGGCGCCACCGGTACAGGTACTGTCATTGAAAGCCTCATCAGCTATATTCCAGTTGGCGTCCTTAACCGTTCTAATCTCATCGTTGAATTCATCCCAGTGGAGGACACGGGAACCCCAGAAATTGGTATATTCACCGAGACCTTCATCGGCGGGAATGATCTCACGGGCGTTCCAGACAATATGCAGATAGTCATCGGTATCCAGCAGGGCCGAGATATCGCTGTGGCCGAGCCAGCCGCCTTTGGTTGAATCATACTTGGAGACATTGAATTTCGGCTGCCAGGTTGCGCCCATATCATAAGAGATCATGGCATACACATCATTGGTTCGCTGGTTGACGCCCAATCCCGGATCGAGCCAGTCGCGGGCCAGTGATTCCGGATCGCCCGGATACTCTCCCGGAGGAGCCAGCCAGGTCAGAGCCACTTTGCCGCTGATACGGGAGGCCGTGACGGTATTGGCGATACAGGGAATGGTATCGATAATGACCGGCGGATAATCCCAGGCGCCAACGGTATCGGAGCCGATCCGACGGAAATAATTCTCGTAGGATGATTCCGGATCGCGATCGCCCTCAATCTGATGGCCGATCACGTGGGTTACGGTATCACCGTCATAAACCTGGTATTCCATTGACGGCCAGACAAAAACGCCATTACCGGCGGCGATATCGGATGGAGGAACGCCGTATTCCATCAGGGAATCGGGTACCCGGCGCTTATATGGGGAGAAGAAGCAGGCGCCGGCGTCAAAATCATACCAGACGGTCGAAGCCCAACCAGCACCCTCATCGTGGTGATTGGCGATAACGGCTTTTCCCTCGGTATCGACATCCAGGGCTACATAACCTGAGAAATTGACTCCCAGACCCATACGCGGATGGATATCACAACCGCCGCCGGTTCCTTCAAATACGAATGTCGCTTCATCGGAATCCCAAATCTCATAGGCCGTTCCGCCGTCAAGGCTGCTGTTATCCATGGTTGTCGATTTCATCCAGATGAAATGAACCATCTCGTTGCTTCGCCAGTCAACCATGCGGTTCTGACGTCCGTTACTCTGGAAATCATGGGTGGTAATACCGATATCCATACCCGGGGAGAGCGAACGGATGGCGTCAAAACTAAGATCCTGTTGAAGCGATGGCGGGACATAACCGATATTACTCTCGACACCAGCAAGCCTGGTTTTGGAATTTTTGGTGATATTTTCCCTCTGCTTCCAGATATTCTTCTGGGCCGATTCTACCGCCATGGCGTTCAGCGCCAGAACAGCAATCAGCAGTAGCGAGAAAATCATAATAACAATAAATTTCTTTGGCATTCTTTTCTCCTTTCATTACCAGAATCCTTTCGGGAGGCGTCCCGGTTACGGGCAATCACATATCGCCGCCCGGAAAAGGAAATTATTTATAAGAATAGTATTGAATGTTGAGAGAAAATCCCTCTGCTACTCACCTCCCTTCCTTAATTCCCATCTTTAATTATCGCAATTAAAGGATGTCATACTTTTCGCCGGGAGAATATTTCTCATAATGAGGCCCGGCCGGGTTGATGCCGAAGTATGCTTGTTTCTCATTATTGCAATCCAACAGCATTCGAATGTATTTCTAAAATGCATAAATATTAATCCAGCCACAACGCTGAAGAGCTTTTGAGGTGAAATGCGGGTATTGCGATTCCCAATCAAACCCGGGGTATCTTACAAACAGTCTCCCAATTCAATATAAATATAGATAATTAGCCCGGCCGTGTCAATCAAAATATGGCTTCCCTGCGACGATTTTCCGATATCGACGGAACCCGGTATATGGCCGGGTGTTAAAGTAGTAAATGGCATTAAGAAGAAAGGATGATTCATGACAAAACTGTATAAAGACAGCGGCATACAAATCATCAATCAACGTCGACCGGGATATGTAATAGATCCGATTTTTATCAACCGCTGGTCACCGCGGGCTTTCGATCCGGAGCCGCTCGATGACAATATCATCCGGAGTTTGTTCGAAGCCGCCCGCTGGTCACCATCCTGTTATAACGAACAGCCGTGGCTGTTCTGTTATGCCACTTCACCGGATGATCTGAGGCGCTACCGCTCGGTTTTGAGCGAATTCAACCAAATCTGGACAGCCACCGCGCCGGTTGTCGGTTTTATTCTCGCTCGGCGGCGATTTGGCAAAAACAATAAATCAAATCACTGGGCGGAGTTCGATTGCGGAGCGGCCTGGATGGCGATGACGCTTCAGGCCCGGATGCTGGGCTTGTACACTCATGCCATGGCGGGATTCGATACCGAGAAAGCCAGCCAAACCCTGAATATCTCCCCGGATGATTATCGGGTAATCGCCGCTTTTGCCATTGGACGTTACGGCGACCGCGAAAAGCTTGATGACGATATGAAAAAATCCGAACAGCCCAATGACCGGAAGCCTTTAACCGAGATTGTCATTCAAGGCCGGATGAAGGATGGTGGCGGCAGTTAAAAACGGCTCGCGGATATCTTCATCCCGGACGGTTTTACGCAAATCATAATGGGTAATTTCACTTCTCTTCATCATCAAGTTTCTGCATCTCGCGCAGAATGCCCAGGGCGCTCGAACCGGCGGCCAGTTTGGCCAGCTTTTGCATACGCACCTCGTCGAGCCTGAATTTTTTCTCCAGCCGGGCTTTGTAGGCCTGCTCCAGAATTTCCAGAAGTTTTTCCAGTTCGTAGGGTTTGGGCAGATAGCTGAAAGCCCCCAGCTTGGTACATTCAACGGCCGAATCCATCGACCCGTGGCCGGTCAGAATGATGACCTCGAGAAATTTATGTTCCTTCTTAAGGATTTCGAGCACCTCTTTACCATCCATTCCCGGCATTTTAAGATCGAGCAGGGCCAGGTCAAACTTGTCTTTCCTGGTAGCTTCAATGGCCTCCATTCCATTAATCGCCTTGGTGACATCAAATCCCCGGAGTTCCAAACGCCGGGCAATCGAATCCAGGAATTTAACTTCATCATCGACTATAAGGAGCTTGATCTTGTCAGGCATAATTTCCTTCCTCTCTATATTAAAAACCTATAATTCTCCAGTAACCGAAGATGGTCCAGCCCCACAGTACTACAAATGAAAGCAGGAGAATGATTATGCCATGCCGGAAGAAATCACCCAGGGTCACCAGCTGTTCTCCGGTTATCGGATCCTTGGCCAGAGCATAGACAATGGCATTGCTCGGTGTTCCGATTATCATGGTATGGGCAAAAGATGAAGCGAAAGCGGTGGCGAAGCCGACCATCCATGGGTTGGTGGCGGCAATTTGGGCCATCGGCACGGTTATCGGCCCGATCGCCGAAACAGTGGCGCCATCGGACATGAAATTGGTCGTCAGCCCGGTAAAAAGACTGGCGGCAACCGCCAGCCATTCGCCGCTTCGCAGAAATTCCGGCAGGATATTTATAAAGCTGTCGGCCATAAATAAGGCTCCCCCGGTAACCGCCAGTCCTTTGCCGATGGCGCTGGCGCTGGCATAGAGAGCCACCACATCCCAGGGAATGGAGACAATATCACGCCATCGCAGGATACGGAAAATATTAAGAAGGACGATCGCCAGGATAACCGGGCCGCCCATCCCGAATCTGTCACTGGCCGTAACCCAGAGGATGATCAAACCGATCAGGATCACGGCAGTGATATATTCGTTCCGATTCATCGGTCCGATTTTCTGATCGGCATCCTTTACAATGGCCGAGATATTAAGATCGCGGACCTGGATTTTGTTACGGAAGGTGAAATAGAAATAAGTGGCGATAACCAGGGCCATAACCGGGACGAACGGCATGCCGTACTGGACCCATTGCCCGAAAGTGGGTTGAATCCCATAATCGGCCAGAATGCCCATCATGATGGCATTGCGCCCGCCTGCGGCCGGAGATCCGGGTCCGCCCGAATTGGCCGTGTAGCAGAGGGTCAGAGCCAGCATAACCATCAGGGCTTTATCTCGTTTTATTCCCGAAGCGCGGGTCGAGGTGGCATAGACCATCAGAAACAGGGGCATAATGAAGGCCACCATGGCATGTTCAGAAACAATTGAACAGGAAATTGCCATCAATGGCAAAAAGATGAAAAGCAACCGCGGCAGAGTTTTCGCCGGGCCGAGCAGGAGAAGACCGATCCGGCGGTCAAGCCCGGTTTTGCCGATTGCTTTGGACATCGCCAGGACACCGAAAATGAATATGACGGCATCCTTAGCATAAGCCCCGGCAATATCATCCGGCTGCAATATCCCGCCGAAATACATTCCCACCCCGACCACCAAGGCGGTAATTCCCACCGGAACCGCTCCGCTGGCCCAGAACAGGGCCGCCATGAGAAGGACCCCGAGCATAATTTTGGCGCGCGTGGCCACCTCGGATGGAGTCAGGGGTTCGGCTACTTTTTTGCCTTCAGCATCATAACTCACCTTATCCATCTTCGAGGACTTGCTGTAATAATGCGCCACATTTTCGCCCTTTTCCATTTTCCGGTAGCTCGCATAACCCAGGTCGGGATCACTCAATTCACCCGTTTTGGGGCTCGAAAGGAGCGTCATCAGGCGATCCGGGGTGGGCATCAGAACCAAAACCGCAAAGAGGATGATACCGAGAATAATTATACCGGGCCGAGAATTATGCGATCCCTTAAGCCACTTCCGGAACGAACCGCGCTCCACATGGGGGATTTCCTGGCGGGCCATCAGGTGAACCCGATCGGCGCGAGCCGAATCGATAACCTTGACCAACTCCCCGAAGTCGCAGGGTTTTTCCATATAAGCATAGGCTTCCAGCTTGCCGGTTGCCATGGCCGACTCCATGCTGGCGAAGGCCGTCAGCATAATGACCTGTAATTCCGGCCGGAATTCCCTGAGTTCCTTGAGGACCTGTTCGCCATCCATTCCCGGCATTTTCCGATCCAGGAGAACGACATCAATCTCCCGGTCGCTCCGGGCGGCCTTGATGGCGTCTTCGCCATTATCGACCTGGATGACGTCATATTCTCTCAATCTCAGACGTTTGGCGATTGATTCGCGAAATTGATCCTCATCATCGACCAGCAGTACTTTCGGCATTAATCAGCTCCACCTCGTTATTATTTTCATTCCGGCAAAGATTTCATGAATTCGGCGACTTCCTGGCACAGATCGGATAATCTCAGAAGCCCGACCACCTCCCGGTTTTGTCCCCGGCAGACCAGAATCGAAAGAGTCTGCCAGGCCACCATTTTGGTAATGGCCTCGCCCATGGATGCATTTTCATCGATGCACTCCGTTACCGGGTGCATGACATCCTTGACTTTTAGATACCGTGCCCGTGAGCAGAGATCGGTCAGGTTATCCTGGAAAAATCGGAAATGGCTCATCATGGAATTGATAAACTCGGCGCTGACACCGGCCACGGCCAGTTTGCCCATATCCCCCAGGACGGTTCGCTCCGGTTCCAGGGCCTTCAGAAAAGCCAGTTGCCCCAGCTTGCCCACCACCCGGCCCTCCTTATCGAGAACCAGGACAGCGCGAAACGGCTGGCGTCGGCGATCGCGTTTTCTTTGAGCCTCCTCAAATTTACCGATGGTTTCCAGCAAAGTGGTATCCTCGCTTACCGTCGCATATTCATTGAGCGGCACCATCAAGTCTTTGACACGCTTTGTATCCATAATACTATCCAAACTTTCAGCCGGTCTTTGTCATCGGATATAAACCGGCAGAGCCTAACATATTTGTTATCACTATCGAGGTTTCAGGGGCAAGCTGATACTAAACCTGCTCCCGGCTCCGGGTTTGCTTTCCACTTCGATTTTACCCCCCAGATTCTTGATTATGCCGTAACTGACCGACAGGCCCAGTCCGGTTCCCTTGCCCACCTCCTTGGTCGTATAAAAAGGGACAAAAATATGCTCGCGCTGATCGGATGTCATACCCTTGCCGGTGTCGGCAATGGCGATCAGGACATTTTTCCCGATCCGCTCAGTGGTGATGGTGATTTTTCCAGGCCGGCCTTCGATGGCATCGATCCCGTTGTTGAGAATATTCAGAAGCACCTGTTGAAACTGATTACCATCGATGACCAACTCGGGGATATCCCGGCCATACTCGCGCGAGATGGTGATATTGGAAACCTCAATTTCCTTACCCAGGATACCATCCACGACACCGTCGATCAGGAAATGGATATCGTGCGGTTTCAAATCCAGATCGGTCCGCCGCACAAAACCCAGCAGTTTACGGGTGATATCGCGGCACCGGAAGACCGATTCCTGGATGGTATTCAGATGCGGGACCAGCTCCTGGACAGTGATCGGCTCGCCGAATTCGGAACCGATCAGATCCTTGGCGAGACCCGCTTCTTCATTGATAATGGCCAGGGGATTATTTATTTCGTGGGCGATTCCGGCGGCCAGTTCACCGATCGAAGCCAGTTTGGCGGCATGTTCCAGCTGGGCGCGAGTCTGATCGGAATCAATCTGGGATTCCACCAGTTTCCCGGCCCGATTCAGTATTATCAGCATGATGACCAAAATCAACCCGGCCGATATTAAAAGCAGTCTAAGGCGGAAACCGGAGAAAATCGAGGTGTCCTGAGTTGAGGCCCACTGAGTGATCAACGCCCAGTCGGCGTTACGAAGCCAGGAATAAGCATAGCTGACCTGATTGCCCTGAATGGATATCACCTCCGACCCCAGCCGGGGTTCACGGGGAGGCACAAACGATGAGGATTCCAGAATCGTGCCGATATGCGGTGTCACCAGCTGGTAATATCCGGCCTGGTTGACAATCGAGGTGAAAACTTCCCCGGCGCCTTCCAGCGAACGGATATAGTCGTATATTTTTTCGGGGCTGAGAGTGGCCCGAAGAACCACATACTGGCTGTCGCTCATCCGCCTGACGGCCATGGTGAAATGCGGGCGCTCCCGGAATCCCAAATAGATGTCGGTGATAGTAAAATCGGAATCACCCCGGATCAATTCGCGGTACCATGATTCCGAACTGTAGTTACGTTTTTCGAGCATGGGAAAAGGACCGGAATACGCCTCCTGAACCCCGGCCGGATCAAAATAACCGATATCGACAAAGGCCTCGCTGTTACTCTGCAGTTTCCTGAGATAAACCGGCATGGCCTCCGATTCGGGCGGAAAATGAAATTTGGGATCATCGATCAGGTTGGAAAGATTAACCAGCCGCTCCGAAAGAAAAAGGTTGAGAGTGTTGGCCTGGTTTTCGGCAATTGCCCGCAGATGCATTCGCTGTCCCTCAAGAATTACCTGGTTGTACTGATAGAAAAAATAAACCACCAGAATCATCAGCGGGGCGAGGTAGGTCAACAGCAGGCGGATGATATGACGGCGTTTGAGATCGCGGTAATGGCTCTCCCTGAAAGGAAGAGCGTCGGGAAGAGATCTTGATTTCCTTACCGAAAAAATGGCCATAACCACCCGGGTCTCCTCAGGCAAAACATAGCCTGAACGGGCCTGCCCACCGTAGTCGCCGCCCTGTTTCGCTTAATGCAATTGATTAAGAATATTTATCCGGCAAGGCTTGTCAATAGAGAAAAGTCGAAAAATAAAAATTACTGCCAAATTGACATTTATATATTATCTTGTATATAATAAAAATAACATCAGGCATATTCGGAGGTCTTTTTGGTGTTCAAAGTATTGCGAGTATTAATCCTGGTCGGCCTGTTACCGGCCGCCCTCTTGGCCCAGGATAATCACGCCGGCTATGCGTGGGGAACAAGTCGCGATCAAATCGCCCGGACGGCGGAACTGGCGACGATCGGAACTCCCCTGCTGGAAAAAAGCAATGAGAGGTATTTGTCCGATAAATTCGCGACCAATCTGAGTCTCTATATAGCAAAAAACGGTCAGTACCCGCAGGTGTTCGAAATAGGCGGATTGAATTTCGCCATCATGTACGGGTTTTATCGTGACAGCCTGGTTTATGTCATTATGGCAACTGACGAGATACCGTACTCCGAAAAAAGAGAAAAAGAATTAACCGACCGTCTCCGTAGTGAAATAATCCCTGAAGGCGGGCTGAGTAATTGGCAGACAATTGTCGGGACGGCCGATTCGAGCGGCAATATCTTCGGTGAAGAATGCTTTGCCGGAATCGGCGAACATGGCGAAACCTACAATGAATTCCAGGTCAGTATTGGAAGTATCAGCCACCCGACCCACCTGCAGTATATTATCTATCAAATGGACAAGCGCTTTTTCGACCGTTTGACCGAGTCGGGCGATTATAGGATGGATAAATCCCTGAAAACAGAAATAGGTGCCCAGCGGACCTTTACACGCTATTACAGTGAATCTGAGTTAAAGCGTTTAAAAGCTGAACAAAAAGGAAAGAAGTAACCATATCTGCTTGTCCGGTAATAACATCTGCCCATTCTCCAAAACCTGAGTCGCCCCATAAATTTTTCAATTTCGACCGAGTTCCGGCCGAAGATATTAATATAGCCTGAATTCAATCCCAATGTGATATTGGCAGTCTCTTTGTGAAAGGAGGAGACCATGAAAACCAGATTATCCAGCTTGGCTTTGACTATTGTTTTAATGATTTTAATTGTTTTTTCCATCCGGTGCGACAGTGATAACGGGGTCGTCGATAATGGTTCCGGCGAGGATACTACCCAGGATACCACCGGTAATCCGGTCGGCAATCTTTTGGCCGATCATAATGCCGCCGCCGATTTTGATCTGATCCCGACCTCGTACCTTCAGACGATCAAGGAAAATTTGAAGCTGTACTACGGCCATACCTCTCACGGCAGTCAGATCGTGCGGGGACTTATCATGCTTGAAGAAGAGGATACGATGTATAACCGGCCGTATTACCAGGAAGTCTCCGATGATCTGGGTTCGAACGGCGACACCTCCTGGGCTCCCATCACCCGGACCTACCTTAATGCCCACCCGGATATCAACATGGTCATGTGGTCGTGGTGCGGCGGTTGTTCGGTGACCGATGAGGCCGGGATTAATATTTACCTGGCCAAAATGAGCGAACTGGAGCAGGCTTACCCCGGGGTCGTTTTCATCTATATGACCGGCCACCTCGACGGCGGCGGGGTTGACGGCGCTTTGTACACCAGCAATAACCGCATCAGGGACTATTGTGACAGCACCGACCGAATCCTGTTCGACTTTGCGGATATCGAAAGCTACGATCCCGATGGGACTTACTATCCCGATGAAGCCGATTCCTGCGGATGGTGCTACGAATGGTGCGATGAAAATGACTGTGCCGACTGCGCCTCATGTGCCCATTCACACTGTTTCAACTGCTATCAGAAAGGCAAGGCCTTCTGGTGGCTCCTGGCCCGGATCTACGGATGGGACGGCAATTAAAGTAAAATTACCTTTTTAAAAAAGCCGGGGGTAATGCCCGGCTTCTTTTATGTGGTCAGCGCTGTCAGAAAAAATCACAGACTGAATCCAAGTACCAGGTAACTCACCTCGATATTCGGATTCATGATGAATGATACTGACAGGGGCAGGGTGAAATCGCCGGATATCTTGATGTCGCGTTCCGCCCGAACGCCGAGATTGATTACCTGCAGATCGTCCGTTCCATAATAATCGGGATTGTCTTCGCTTCCGGATGCGGCACCGATAAAGACGTTCAACTCGGTTTCTTTGACCTGAAATGGATAATCCGCCTGGAAATAGGCATTGTTCCCCTCATCATTATATACATTGATATAGCCGAAAACCGAAAGCGGGAAAGCCTCCGGTCCGGTTATACCGGCGCCCAACTCAATGGTGTGGGCTCCGGGTCCGTCATCGTTATCATAGTCGTTGAAGTTTCCCCATTTTATTCCGGTGTTGGGGAAGTAATAATCGGTGGCCAGAACCGTGATAGAGACGGAATTTTCGATGTTATAGGTGTAACTCAGCCAGGTGTCGATTTCATCGGTTTCCTCGGTATTATTGGCCAGCGTGTAAGCCCCCCAAACGCCCAGTTCCAGTCCGGCGTAGCCGATAGAAAGAGATGGCTGAATATTGGGGGCGGCCCAGAAGTCGGTTCCGCGCCAGACATAGCGGCTGACAATATCGGCCCCGGTGTTGATTTCGGGACCGGACTGAGCCGATGAAATTCCCGGACAGAGATTGACGACCAGTAATAGAACCAACGCCATAAATATAAACTTTGACCGTTTCATAAAATGATCCTTTCCTTATCCGAAAAAACCGGTTACAGTTGTTCGTAGGCGGTTTCGCCGTGAAGCGACATATCCAGTGTTCCTTCTTCGGCCTCGGAAGTCCTCACTTTGATAAACAGGTTAATCACCCAGAGCATGGCATAGGTGAATACGAAAGCGTACATCGATGAAATGACGATGGCGACGATTTGTTTAAAAAAGAAATTTCCGCCCCCGAAAAACAGACCGTTCGCCCCGCCCGGGTTTACGACGGTAGAACCGAGCAGACCCAGCATTATAATTCCCAGGGCGCCGCCGACTCCGTGCACTCCCCAGACATCCAGAGCATCATCCCACTGCAACCGGTTTTTCAGGCTGACCGCACCATAGCAGACAACACCGGCCAGAATGCCGATAACAGCGGCACTGGCTGTTGAGACAAAAGCCGCCGCCGGGGTGATGGTTGCCAGACCGGCTACGGCTCCGGTCAGGAGCCCCACGAATTTCGGTTTTCGTTCTAGAATCCAGGCCAGAAAAAGCCACGAGATGGCCGCGAAAGAAGCGGCGACATCGGTGTTTAAAAAAGCCAGGGCGGTGATTGAATCGACCTGAAGTTCACTGCCGGCATTGAACCCGTACCAGCCGAACCAGAGCAGGCCGGTCCCCAGGGCTACCAGCGGAATACTGTGCGGAACGGCATCTTTAATTCGTCGTTTACCGACAAACAGAACCGAGGCCAGAGCCGCCATCCCGGCAATATTATGGACCGCAATGCCGCCGGCAAAGTCCAGAACTCCCCATTGGGCCAGCAGTCCGCCGCCCCAGATCATATGTACGAACGGGAAATAGACCAGGATCAACCAGGCTATCAGAAATAGCAGGTAGGCGGGGAAGCGTACCCGATTGGAAAAAGCGCCGGTGATCAGAGCCGGAGTAATGATGGCAAACATCATCTGGTAGGAAATAAAGACAATCATCGGAATCTGGCCGTTGCCGAACGGGGTCAGGGGATCGACACCCCGAAGGAAGGCCATATCGAGATTACCGATGATACCGCCTTCACCGCCGCTGAAACACAGCGAAAATCCGATAGCGTACCAGATAATGGTCGTTACGCCCATGGAGACAAAACTTTGAATCATGATTGACAGGACGTTTTTACGACCAACCAGGCCGCCATAAAAAAAGGCCAGTCCGGGTGTCATAAGCATAACCAGACTGGTCGCCACCAGCATAAAGCCGGTATTGCCGGTATCGAACATATTAAACCTCCTCAATAGCAGTCGCGCGCCGCATCAATGCGGAATTTTCATTTAAAAGAATTATGCAAATCGAGTTTTGACAATCAGGGAATACCTGATTTTATACCGCGATTATCCTGAGAAGCTGTCTGCGGAAGAGAGTTTTATTCCAGCCTGGTCAAACCCTCGCGAATGGCATATTTGGTCAACTCAGCGACACTGTGAATATTCAGTTTTTCCATTATTTGCTTGCGATGGGTTTCGATGGTTTTAACACTGAGATTTAAAAAGGCGGCGATTTCTTTGGTGGATTTCCCTTCGGCCACCAACTGTAAAACCTCACGTTCACGACTGCTGAGAAGAGAAAAGGCGGTGGTCTGCTCATCATCGGTCAATTTTATATAATCGCGGATGACGATATTCGTGATACCGCTACTCAGATAGTAATCGTTTCGCAGAACCGTCTGAAGGGCGGTTATCAATTCATCGAGGGCGGAATCCTTCAGCAGATACCCGGCCGCCCCGGCTCTAAAAGATTCGACTACATATCTCCGGTCGGAATGCATCGACAACATGACAATTCGGATTTTGGGATGGTCGGCCAGAATCCTCCGGGTCGCCTCGATACCGTTTAATCCTCCCATGGAAATATCCATCAGGATGATATGGGGTTTCTTTTCCCTGGCCAGATCAACGGCGGTTAATCCGTCACCCGCTTCGCCGATTACTTCGAAATCAGCCCGTTCGGCCAAAAGCGAACGCAAGCCGTCGGTGAACAATTTGTGATCATCGGCCAGAAGTATTCGGGTCCTCATTATTTCGCTCCTGCCTTGTTATGGGGGATATATAGACATGCTGTCGTCCCATGCCCCGGGGTCGAATCGATATCGAAAGTCCCGCCCATGTACTGAATTCGTTCTTTGATACTGAATAAACCGAACCCGTCACCGCTTCCGGTTCCGATTACCGATATATCGAATCCCCGGCCGTCATCGCTGACCCGGATATCAACTCCCCTTTTATCATTGTCGACCGTTATCAGAACACGGTCGGGATGGCCATGTTTGAGGGCATTGGTTAAAAGCTCACGGGTCGATTTGAACAAAACCACATGTATCTCATCACTCAGTCTTCCGGGATCATGGCGAACCTCCATTTTGACCGGGAGATGATGTTTTTGCTGAAACTGGTCGCTCAGCCATTCAAGGGCGGCTACCAGACCCAGTTCATAAAGAATAGGCGGACTTATTTCAAACGTCAGACTGCGGGTGTAATCGATGGTTTGATTGAGCAGGGTGACTATATCGTTGATACTGCTTTCCAGACCGCTGAAAACGGCATAACCCCCGACCTCGGAGATCTTCATTTTTATAAACGCCAGAGCCTGGCCGATATGATCATGCAGGTCGACGGCAATATTGCGCCGTTCCCTTTCCTCGGTCAGAGATAATTCCGAGGCCAGCCGCCTCAATTGTCCTTGATAATTGGCGATTTTCGATTCGGCCTCCCTGTATTCGGCCACCTGGTTTTTCAGCGCGGCGTTGGCGGCCTTTAATTCCTCGGTGCGTTGCCGGACAATTTGCTCCAGATGATCATGCGCCTTCTGGAGTTCCTCATCGGCCCGTTTATGCTGAAGATAGGAACGAAGCATTTCCGCCAGCGATTCTATCAAATCCCGTTCTTCGGCAAGAAAGGGCCCTTCCGACATCTGCGGCCGGTTCTCAAGATAGCACACCTCGATACTTCCCGATTCCCCGGTGTGAATTGAAAAAACGGCCTTCTGGACCCATTCGGAATCCCTGAACTTCTCGGTGGCCCGAACAATGCCGCCAAATTGGATTCTGGCCCCGGTTATTTCCGGATACTGCCAGGCATCGGGGAGAAATTCGGCAACTTTTTTGATAGCCTGCTCAACGGGAATATTATCATCCTGGAGAATTCTGGCGGTTTTATGCAACGCGGTGAGTTCCTTCAACCGTTCCCCGAGATTCCATCGAATACGATCCTGATCGTTAGGATTATTCATCCGGGCGCCGATTCTTTACGCGGGTCGATTTCATGGAGAATAATATAGCCCCGACCCGATATGGTGGCAAGCGGTTATGTTTGAATAGAGGGGGGCGGCAGGAAAAAGCCCTTCCGAAATCGGAAGGGCTTCGCGTATTCGATTGATTCTTTATATCTTACATGGAAATAGAACCGGCGGCACGGCCGGATCCCTTTTTAGTGTTCGTGACCGTGGTCCTTAAAATAAAGCTGTTTTGATTTCGCTACCAGTTCCTTAAGCCGGTCGGTGTTGGCCGTGTCGGTCGTCTGTTTGCATTTCATGGCCGTTACCAGCATTTCATGCATAGTCGTTAACTGGGTGATATAACCATTGTATTCCTCACCGGCATCGACCGCCGTCGGCTTGATCCGTTGCGTCATGAAATACTGCCAGACGATGTCCATGAATTTTCCGCAGTGATCTTCCTTGTTGGTGATCCAGCGCACCAGCTGGTTATAGTTTATCTCCGAGGCGGCTGAAAGCTCATTGATCTGGTTCATCGATTTCTCGATCGTCGTGATATGTTCCTCGAGCATATCATAGCGCATGGCATCATCATAAATCCCGCAGGGGATTTGGCAATGGGACCGGGAGATCGGCGGCAATAATATCAGGATACCCGCCGTCAGCAATACCATCAACAGGTGGGTTTTCATCTTTTTCCTCCTTTGATTATTTCTTCGATTATAAAAAGCCAATACGGATAATAATGGCCGGATGTTGACTTTAATGAGAATTACGGAAATGTCAGAGCGATCGCTCTATGGCCGTCGGAAGAACGGCTGCCATTTTTCCGTGTTCGGAGGTGACGTAAAAAATGAAACTGCCAACAAGCTGAGAAGTGAAATCCCCAGGGCCGGGTACACCGTTGGTATTTCCCACGGCTGCCCGGCAATTTCCCAGACCAGTGTCACCAGCATCCCGGAGACAATCGATGTCACTCCCCCGGCCGCGGTCGCCCGTTTCCAGAAAAAGGCCGCCATGATTGCGGGGGTTAGGCCAACGCCGTACATGGTATAGGCATAAATAGCCATCTCAAGCACTTTTTCGAAAAAGCGGACCTGGATAAAAGCGATCAGGCCGAGTATGATAACCACCACCCGGGAATACAGGACTATTTTTTTCTGTGGAAGTCCCGGATTGATAAACCGCTGGTAAATATCATGCATGATATTGGTCGCCGGGACCAGCAGAAAGGAATCGGCGGTAGAAACAATCACGGCTACAATGGCGGCCAGGGTGAGACATCCGGCTACAACCGGCAGACCGTGGCGGACGGAATGGAGAATGACCATTTCCGAATCAAGGCCGATAAAAACGGCACTTCCGATAACTGCCAGGAAAATAATCAGGGTTTCGATAACCACCGTTCCGGCCAGCCAGCCAACCACCGCCCGCCGGGCGGCGGTTTCATCACGGGCTGAGAAAAATCGCTGGTACATCCCCGACTCGCCCAGCAGAAGAAGCATAGTCGGCAGGGAGTAACTCAGCGCCTCGGACAGACTCATTTCGCCCAATATCCGGAAATGAGTCTCCGGCAGTCGGGCCGTTAAACCGCTCCATCCGCCGGCATCGCTCCATAGAAACGGCAGGGCGACAAACAGCCCGATTATCATGATGAGGCCGTTGACGACATCGGTATAGACAACCGATATCAGCCCCGCCAGGACGGTATAGCCAATCACGAAAACGGCCGTAATAATTATGCCGGTATCGACCGAGATCCCGGTCACCAGATTAAGAACCATGCCGCCCGCCCGGAACTGATAGCTGACAATGGCGGTGTAGGCCACAATCGTTACGATGGTTCCCAGCAGGCGGGCATTCCGGTTATAGCGGGCTTCGAGAATATCGGGTACGGTGTACTGGCCGAACCTCCTGGCCCGCCCGGCTACGAAGTAAAGGACAATCAAAGCCACCCAGACCCCGGCATCGAACCACAGCGCCGACAAGCCTTTCTCATAGGCCAGCCCGGCTCCACCGATTATCGATCCGGAACCGATCCAGGTAGCCAGAAGAGTCCCGATCAGCACCCGGGCCGGAAGTCTCCGGCCGGCCACCATAAAATCGTCCTGCGTTTTGACCAGTTTACTGCGCCAGGCGCCGACCCCGATCAGGATAACCAGGTAGGCCATTATCACCCAGAAATAGAGCATAAACGAATTAAGGCCGTTAAAACCGCTTTGTCAAACCAAACGAATTTATGTCCAGCCACCCCGTTTATTTCTTGTGAATGGGCTTCATTCCAATTAAAATTGGATCATGGAAACACAAAAAATCGAATATAATCCGATCGGTATTATTCACACCCCGTTTAAGAAAGCCGGGGGAGTCCCGATCCAACCGCGCCGAGGTCACGATATTATGGGAACCGTGGAAGTTTTCCCGGAATACCGCGAGGCTCTCGATGATCTCGATGGTTTTTCGCATATCATTCTGATTTATCACTTGCATCTTTCGCAGGGTTTTAAATTAAAAGTAATCCCTTTCCTTGATGATCAACTCCGCGGATTGTTCGCCACCCGGGCCCCGCGCCGTCCCAACCCGATTGGCTTATCGGTGATCCGGTTGGACAAAATTGAAAAAACGACCCTCCATATCAGGGATCTCGATATAATTGACGGAACGCCGCTTCTGGATATCAAACCGTACGTACCCGATTTCGAATCCGATGATAAGTACCGGATCGGGTGGTTGACCGGAAAGGTCCAGCGATACGACCGAGCCGACGCCGATAACCGGTTTGAGGACAATGAATGAAAGATCAGGCGGGGGCCAATAAAAAAAGGCGGATGAATCAGTCACCCGCCCTAAATCTTGCCGCCTGTCTTATTGCCAGGAATACTGGTATGAGGAGGTGGTATTCAGCCGAATCCCAACCGTGTCGGTCCCGTCAAGAACCGGCTGGATCTGGTAAATGATAAACCTTTCACCCCCATTAAGCCAGCCGCCGGTGATCGGAGACTTGGGATTGTACATAATCCAGTTGCCCGTCGGCCGATAAGACCAGGTTCCATCGGGCGTATTGACTGCCGTCACCGGATCCTGTACACCATTATAATTGCTGGGAACATTAGACAGGTCATCAAACGGATTATGAACCGCCAGGGAATTACCGTTCATATACTGCTTGGCGGCATACATCGATAAAGCTGATTCCAGACTGGATACCATGGTTGAGACCGCGGCGGTTTCGGCTTCCTGGGTTACCGAAAACAATTTCGGAATGGCGACTGCGGCCAGAATTCCCAGGATGATGATAATAATTACCAGTTCGATTAACGTGAAGCCCCTCTCGTTGCGACTCTGATGTCTGAACATTTTCAACTCCGCCATAGTTTTAATTTTTGCTTTTTTCATCGGTTTGTAGCCTATAATTATAATCGGATAAATCGGCCCCGGGATTTAGCGGTAAAATGGTCCCGGAATGTATCTCGATTTCGCCCGGTGTGCCCAAAACGGAATTATTATAAAAAAAGTCTTGATTTTATTTGACTATTTGGGCATATTACCAAATAATCTTTAATCCGGAGGTTTTTTTGGATTCGAAAACCAGAGCCTTATTTGAGGCGCGGGCCAATATCATCAAGGCTATGGCCCACCCAACCCGGCTGTTTATGGTCGATATTCTCTCCGGCGGAAAAAAATGTGTCCGTGAACTGACTGAGCTGGTCGGCCATGATATGTCGACCGTTTCGAAACATCTGGCGATTCTTAAAAACGCCGGTATTGTCCGCGATGAGCGCCAGGGTCAGCAGATTTATTATCACCTTAAGATCCCCTGTGTCCTGAATTTCTTTAAATGTGTCGAAACCGTCATCGAAACGACAGCCCGTGAACAATTACATGTGATTGAATAACATGGAATTACGGAAAGAACTGGGGCGGTTGACCCTGACCATCGTGACCTTTCTGGTCTTTTTCTATTTTCCGGTTGAGTCGCTTCCTTTCGATAACGCCGTCTCTGAAGCGTTGGCTCTGGCCCGATGGTATGCCAGGGAACATGTCATTTTGTGCCTGGTCCCCGCCTTTTTTATTGCCGGTGCGATAGCGGTTTTTATCAGTCAGGCCGCCGTTATGAAATACCTGGGGGCAAAAGCCAACAAGATCTTATCCTATGGGGTCGCCTCGATTTCAGGATCGATTTTGGCCGTCTGCTCCTGTACCGTCCTGCCATTGTTCGCCGGCATCTACCGCATGGGGGCCGGGCTGGGACCGGCGACGGCCTTCCTCTATGCCGGTCCGGCCATCAATGTTCTGGCGATTATCCTGACCGCCCGGGTTCTGGGACTGGAGCTGGGAATAGCCCGGGCTGCCGGAGCGGTTATTTTCAGTATCGTTATAGGCCTTATCATGCACCTGATTTTTATCCGCGAGGAAACCGATAAGGTGAAAGCACAAATGGTTCTGCCCGATTCCGAAGTCAGCCGTCCCCTGTGGAAGAATATCCTGTATTTCGCCGCCATGGTGGCCATCCTGATTTTTGCCAATTGGGGCAAACCCGATACCGGACCCGGCTTCTGGGCCGCTGTATATGCGCTGAAGTGGTATATCACGGCCCTGGTTTCTCTATTCTTCGGTCTGATTCTGATTCTTTGGTTCAATATCAAATGGTCTTATATTCTGGCTACGGCTCTTGCGACAATGGCCCTGGCCCTGATTTTTCCTCATCATCCCCCAATAGCTTTCGGCGTGGCCGTAATCGGGCTGTCGGTTATTACCGCCCGTGGTAAAGACGAGACGGGGGAGTGGTTCAATCAAAGCTGGGGATTCGCCCGGCAAATTCTGCCATTATTATTGGCCGGGGTTCTGGTGGCCGGATTACTACTGGGTCGGCCGGGTCATGAGGGATTGATTCCCTCCGAATGGATAAGCCGGGCGGTCGGGGGAAATTCCTTTTGGGCCAACCTGTTTGCTTCGGTCGTAGGGGCTGTTATGTATTTTGCCACCCTGACCGAAATCCCTATTTTGCAGGGGCTGATCGGGGCCGGTATGGGTAAAGGCCCGGCCCTGGCTTTGCTTCTGGCGGGTCCCGCTTTATCTCTGCCCAATATGCTCGTTATCAAATCGATTATGGGTCTCAGGAAAACAGTCGTTTTTGTCGCACTGGTGATAATTATGGCCTGTCTCTCTGGATACCTTTACGGATTGCTTTTCTAAAAGGAAGGTAAGTATGAAAACCATTGAAATTCTCGGGACCGGCTGCCCCAAATGCAAAAAACTGGAGGAGCAGACTCGGCAGGCCGCCCTGGAACTGGGGATGGAATGCAATATCCTCAAAGTGGCCGATATCATGAAAATAACCGCCTACGGAGTAATGATGACCCCCGCTCTGGTGGTCGATGGAACCGTTGTAGCCGTCGGCAAAATCCCATCGTTGGATGAAATCAAGAGACTTATCTCAGGATAATAAAACAGTTACATATTTCGGAAGGATCCATTCTATGAAAACCTTTGTAGTTTTAATAAGTACTCTGTTGATTTCGGCAATGTCGTCGGCCGCTTTTACCGCCGATAAAGACATGACGGTCAATAAAGCTGCCGATGCGACTTCCTCGGAAAATATCACTCGAACAGATACGCTTTTAACCGGCACCGCCGACAGCCTGAAGCCTGTTGCAGACAAGATCGTAGCCTATTATTTCCACGGCCATCGGCGTTGTATTTCCTGCAAGACAATCGAAGCCTATTCACTGGAAGCCATTCAGAATGGATTCCCCGAACAAATCAAAAATGGAGTGGTCACAGTGCTGGTGTATAACACCGATCTGGATGAGAATAAACACTTCCTCGATGATTACCACCTGTACTCAAGTTCGCTGGTAATTACCAAAATCAGTAATGACCGGGAAATAGAATGGAAAAATCTTGATCAGGTCTGGAAACTCAAAGGGGAGAAGGATGAATTCATCAAGTATGTCCGCCTCGAAGTGAAGGCAATGCTGGGTGAGGAGTAATGGATTCCTTTCTGCTGGGAGCGATCAGTGCGATCTGGCTGGGGATTTTGACATCGATCAGTCCCTGCCCGCTGACCACCAATATTGCGGCCGTGTCTTTTCTGGGGAAACAAGTATCCGATCCGAAGCGCGTGTTCCAATCGGGTTTGACTTATGTTTTGGGACGGATGTTGGCCTATCTGGCATTGGGACTGATAATAATAAAAAGCTTGATGTCCATTCCCGATTTGGCCTATTTCCTGCAACAGAATATTAACCAGGTCCTCGGTCCGGTTTTGATTATTACCGGAATCTTCCTTCTGGGAATAATTCATGTCGGATTTCCCGGATCAGGATTCGGCCGCGACCTCGATAAGCATATCTCCCGTTCCGGCATATGGGGCGCGGGTCTGCTGGGAATAATATTCGCGCTGTCTTTCTGCCCCGTGTCAGCGGCCATTTTTTTCGGAAGCCTGATTCCTCTATCATTAAAACATAATTCCAGTGTGGTCATCCCCTTTCTCTATGGACTGGGAACGGGATTACCGGTGATCTTATTTGCCTTTCTCATATCGCTGGGCTCGGGAATGGTTGGTCGAATTTTCGATAAATTGACTCGTTTCGAAAAATGGGCCCGGCGAATTACCGGGATAATTTTCATCCTGGCCGGGATTTATTATACCGTGATTTACATTTTCGGAACAGCCCTTTAGCAGGTTTGATATAGGTCCCATATGAGTGAAAAAAAACTGAAAATACTTTTTCTCTGCACCGGTAATTCCTGCCGCTCCCAGATGGCCGAGGGTTGGACCCGCTATCTCAAGGGAGACCTGATCGAACCATATTCGGCCGGGATCAAGGCCCACGGCCTTGATCATAAGGCCGTTAGGGTGATGGCCGAAGCCGGGATCGATATTTCGGGGCAACACTCTAAAAATATTTCCGAACTGCCCGACATTGATTTCGATTATGTCATCACCGTATGCGATCATGCGGCCGAATCATGCCCTGTCTTTCCGGGAAGGGCAAAAGTGATTCACCGTGGTTTCGATGATCCCCCGCGCCTGGCCCGCGCGGCGGAGAACGAACAGGAGGCGCTTAATCATTACTATCGAGTGCGTGATGAAATAAAGATTTTTGTGCAGAAATTACCCGGAAGCCTCATATCATAAATTAGAGGGCAATATGAAGGGAGAAAAATCGATAATGCCGAAATCCGAAGGAGATATTCCTTAGGTTCTCATCCGGGAATGCCATGCCGTGATTGCCGACCTCAATTTCCCGCCCCCTTATTCCACGCATCCCGCTACCGGCGACGGCCCACTCCGATAGAGATAACTTATGAGATAAGTGGCGTCGAGGATATTCACGGCGCAACTGCCGTTGGGATCGGCATTATTCATATCCGGCGGCTGAGCGCCGTCCCGGTATAAATAATTTATAAGATATGTTACATCGAGAATATTCACCGACCAATCCCCATTGACATCGCCGTACAGCACCGTTTCCTCGGCGAAATATTCCATTACCCTGACCACCAGCGCCTGCGCCGACTCCTCAGTCAGGTAGTACAGCGGAAAACCGAGAATAACCCGTTTGCCGTGATGGGTATCGAACGCGATCCCGACCGGTTTATTGCCGTAAAAGGGGTTTCCCGAATAGGAATCGAAAGTGTAAATAACCTCGGCCCCGGGAGCGGCCGTGAAAATATCGATATTGGGCAGTATCCCCAGATAATGCTCTTCGTTCCTGACTGTCAGATCGGGCCATCCATCCACCCCGGTAGCGCCGGTAAAATCGGGCAGGATATTCTGGGCGATATAGGAAATCCCGAAATGGTCATAATAGAAATCGCCGGAATAGAAATAGCTGTGACCGGTGATGGCAAAAATCGTGCCCCATCCGGCCAGAAGAAAATCGGTTTCGTAGCCAAAATACCATTCCAGCGTATCGAGCGAACCGCTCAGCAGTTTCATGGTATTATCGTCATCGACCCAGAATATCGGGTTGAATTGCCCGGCCAGACCGCCGCTTAAGGTATCGGTCAGGGTATCAATTGGCTGGCGGTAGTAATCGAACTCATCGAACATCCTATTGTAAAATACCGTCTGCTGGTTTTCAGTGGGATTGTTGCCGCCCGTCTGGGTTTCCTCGACCATCAGAATACCCCGGTCAAAGGTGGTCAAAATACCGCTGACAATGTCCGAGCTGTCTGATTGATGAAGATCATTGTCCACCGCAAAAATAATATATGAATACCTGGTGTACGGAGTCAAATCGTTATCGACCAAGACCGTATCGAAATACTCAGGTTCGAATTCAGCCCAATCCTCGGTGCCCGCTTTGCGGATAATCCGGTAATGGTCGAAATCAATCTCCTGGTTGGGCCGCCAGGTCAGAGTCATATTGCTCGAATCGGACACCAGGGTAAAATCGCGCGGTATGCTCGGAATTAAGTTGGGGCGGCCAATCAGAACCCGCATACCCAGAGGCGGGTTTCCCGACGATGGTTGGCCTATAATTCCGATGGGATAGCCTTTGCCGGTCTGCAGACCGGTAAGATCAAAATAGCAGTCGCCCGGCGACACATCGACAGTATCCGCCAGTCCATCGTACCAGTTGATTGCGTACGCCACCCGGTACGTATAGTCACCCTGGCAGTTATCAATCACCAGCCGTAAAGACTGGCCGTCGCCGATATCGAGAATTTGAAACTCCACCGGTTCGGGAGAATTGTCGGTCACCCCCAATCCGGCCGCGGCGGTCCGAACCAGTTTGTTCATATAATTGAAATCGAGAATGGAAGAGACATCATTATCAGTGTGAAGATTGTAGTTGAAATCGTACTCATGAGAGCACAGGGAACTGAAGCCGTAATCATAAAACGATGCATCATCCGAGGAACAAATATCCCCTTCATTAACGGAAGTCAACCCGGCCACCCGCCCCGCGGCGGCCGAGAAAGCATCATAGTAGGCGTCGGCCCAGCCGCAGTAAAACTTGACGACATCGGGATTGTAGGTAACATGACCGAGCATATCGAAATTGAGCATCAGAACCACATCGGACCCGTCATCATTCATCATCGAAGCCAGATATTCCGAACCGAACAACCCCCACTCCTCGGCCGAAAAGGCCACGAACATCATTGAATAGGCCGTTTCCACATTCTTGAAAATTCGTGCCAGTTCCAGAACCGCCGCCGTCCCGGTGGCATTATCATCGGCCCCCGGTGCGAATGTCATTCCGGCATCTTCCCGGTCAAGGTTGATTGAATCGTAATGGGCCCCGACAACAATCAGCTTATCCGGTTTCTGACTTCCGGGTTTATAGCAGATCACGTTGTAACAGGGATAATCCACCAGATCGTAATCATACCGGTCCACCGTTATCCCGAAATTTTGCAAACTGACATTGGTGTACCCGAACGATTGGAATTTGTTTTTAATCCAATTTCGAGCCTGAACATTCCCGCTGCTTAAAATAAAACGGGTCTGAAAAGTCTCCAGACGGGTGGTATAGTTGTAAAGCGAATCCTGGTTGATTAAATCGGCCAGTGAATCCGACGGGTAATCGGGCAGGGCGGGAAGACCCACCAGCGGCGGATTGTAAAACAGGGGAGTCTCCCGGTCGGTTATTTTTCTAACCATGTAGCCCGACCTCTGAAGAATATCAATTTCCGGCCGGTTCAACTCCAGAATATGGCTGTCGCCCTTGGAATATGCGGTCTTGAGGACAAGCGGAACGATTGCTATTTCAGGATACAGCTTGTCGACCCGGTAGTACCGTTCATGATCGAAATCGGCCGCGATCAATTCAATCCCGATCCCGGCCTGTTTCAGATGGCCTGCCTGACCAGCGGTGAGTTCGATCAGAAAACGGCCGTCGATTACTCCATAGGCATGGTCAATCATCCCCCTGATATGGTCCAGAGAGGATTGACTGTCAATTTCGAGCAGATACAAATCACCGGCCCTGGCCGATATGGCCACGACCATTAGAATAAAACAAGAAATTATCAATGTCTTTTTCATAATAACCCCCCGGATGCTTCCACCCCGAAATAATTAAACTTTTGTTTTTCTCGAACGTATTGTAAACCAGCTGTAATTGCCGTAAGCAATAGGGAGGACAACTCCTCCCGAAGACAAGATCTTTTAAAATAAGATAAAGATTTTCACCTCGCCCGTCAACTTATATCTTGGCAATAACTTAGCGGTGATGCGCGCCGGCTGCATGGATAGATTGGGGACGATCTTTTTATCCGTCGAAGAGTGTTTTTTTGCTTTAACTATTGAAAGCTATGATCTATAATTCGGTCATTATACCCTTAAATTCCCGGAGGAATCATGCTCAGGACTATTTTAATTCTTGTCTTGATACTGACTATTTTCGTTATGCCGGTCATGGCCCAGAATGTCAATGACTACTATTCGAGATATCAATTTCTGATGGCTTCGCCCGGTGCTTTCGATGATGGTCTGGTCGGGTTTGACAATCCGGCCGCTTTGTCATTGCTCAACCGGATGGAGAGCCGGTTTTTCTGGTCCACCGATGGTGTCGATGCCTCGTCATTTAACAACTGGGGCTTATTTCTCGGAGTTCCCCATCTGGGCTTCGGGGTCCAGCGGCAAAATGAGGGGGATTATCATGTAACCGATTACAGGTTCGGAACATCCTTCGGTTCGCCGGCAACCATGTTCGGTTTGGCCTATGGCTGGACCACCGGCGATAAGCATTTGTTTGACCGCAAAAGAATCGCTTCGGTCGGTATGCTGATGCGCCCCTGCCGATATATTTCACTGGGCCTGGTCGGAAATTTTTCGGTCGAGGATGACTGGAATGAAGGCGTGGCCGAAGTCGGTCTCCGGCCGCTGGGGAATTCACGCCTGACTCTCTTTGCCGACGGGGCTATCGAACGGGATATGTCTTTCTCCGATGCTCCCTGGAGCGCCGGGGCGGCGGTGGAAGTGGCCCCCGGAGTAAACCTGGTCGGCCGGTATTTCGATAGTGAAGCTTTCACCTTCGGGTTCACCTTCAATTTCGGCCGCAACGGTATCGGGGCTCAGTCACATTATGATAAAAATCAGGATCTCTCTTCCTACAGCTACCATGTTCGTCTGGGTGGCCAGCGAAAATCATTTGTGCCGGTGCTGTTCGATGAAAATAATCGGTATCTGCCGCTCGATTTGAATGGTACGGTCGATTATCATAAGTACGTCCTTTTCGATGATAAGACCCTCAGGTTCAAAGACCTTCTGGATTATATCCGGGCCGCCTCCGATGACCCGCGGGTGGCGGTGATTGCACTCAATCTTTCATCCCTGCGGATCTACGGGGAACATGCCTGGGAAATCCGAGAGGAACTTCAGGCCGCTCGGGCCGCCGGCAAGAAGGTGATCGCCTTTTTTGATCGGGCCGGGATGACCAATTACCATCTGGCCAGCGTGGCCGATCGGGTGGTCATGGATCCGGAAGGAAGCCTGCAACTGCCGGGTTATATTCTGGGCCGAACCTTTTTCAAGGCCACTCTCGAGAAACTGGGCCTTGGTTTCGATGAATGGCGGTTTTTCAAATACAAATCGGCCGCCGAGGCCTTAAGTCGCGAAAGCATGTCCGAGGCCGACCGGGAACAACGCCAGAATTTTGTTGACGATGCTTACGAAATCGTCCGGGCCGATGTCTGCCAATCCCGTAACCTGACCGAAAAGCAGTTTGATGATGTTGTCGATAATCAGGGTTTCCTGATGGCCGATGAGGCGCTCGAAGCCGGGTTGGTCGATACCCTGGCCCGCTGGTCGGATAAGAATGACGTTATTACTGCCTATTATGGTCGCCGGTTGGGCGGTCTGGCCGCAGGTGATCTTCTGGATCTGGCCTTGAACCGCGAGGATTGGGGACCCCGCCCGGAAATCGCCATCGTTTATGGTTTGGGCGAATGCGCCATGGATCAGGGTATCCGGGCCCGCTGGCTGGAACGGGTCTTCCTCTCACTGGCCCGGAACCGACAGATCAAGGCGGTTGTCTTCCGGGTTGATTCGCCCGGAGGTGATGGGCTGGCCAGCGATCTGGTGGCCGAAGCGGTTCGGGAATGCGCCCAAAAGAAACCGGTCGTCATCAGCCAGGGCCGGGTGGCCGGATCGGGCGGATACTGGATTTCGATGTACGGCAATGAAATCATCGCCGGTCCGAATACCATCACCGGATCGATCGGAGTAATCGGCGGCTGGCTGTACGATAAACAAATCGGAGAAAAGCTCGGCATGTCGGCCGATTTCGTCAAGCGGGGCAAGCATGCCGAGCTCGGTTTCGGTATCCGGTTGCCGTTTCTCAATATGACTATCCCTTCCCGTAATCTTGATCGGGAAGAGCGCGCCGAAATGGAACGCCTGATCCGAGCCTTTTATGATGATTTTGTCCGCAAGGTTGCCGATGGACGGGATCTGCCGGTCGAGAGAGTTTTAGAAATCGCCGAGGGGCATTTTTATTCGGGCCTCGATGGAATGGAAATCGGATTGGTGGACCGGATCGGCGGATTGAACACAGCCGTTGCCGCGGCCCGTACCAGAGCGGGAATCGCTCCCGGGGACAAAATCGATCTGATCGAAATCCCCAAATACAAGGGCCTGTTCGATTTCAGCCCGTTCCCGAAAATACCGTCGCCCTTTGAGACATATTTTGAGAACGATGATATTCTCCGCTATCTGAAAGTGGCCGCTGAGCATAACGGCCGGGCATTGCCGATGATGATTCCGGGGACATATCCCGTGATGGATCAATAAACCATGCGATTATATTTACCGGTTCTCCCATAGAAGGAGAACCGGTTTTATATCTCTTTATGATTTTCCCCAATGTAGCGCAGGGGAAAATATACTTTACGACATCAACGGTCGCGGCGGAGGCCCGCCCCGGTACAGGTAATTTATCAGGTAAGTGATATCGAGGATATTGGTTGCCCCAGAAGCATCGACATCCCCGGCCAGCCGATGAATGACCGGTTCATGTCCCCCCAGGTATATATATCTCAGCAGGTAGGTGGCGTCTTTCAGATCGATCCGCTCGTCACCGTTAATATCTCTCGATCCGGGACCAATCATAATAAAATATCCCGTGGCCGTGAAATCCTGCCCATCCGTAAAATTCCCCGATACCGCGTATCCCAGCCTGACCGTATCGAAAACCTGTCCATAGCTATTGATGAAACCGCCGGCCGGGAAAATGGCCTCGAGAATATCAGCCGATTGTTTTAAAGTCACGAATTCAGCCACCGGCTCCATAACCTGCGATGCCGTCGGGGTGATTGTACCGTTGATACGGATGGTAGCTTGACTGATATCGTTCGAGGTATAACCGTCGAGAATATCACCGATATAAATCGCCAGAGTCACAGTCGGCGATGATCCGGTCCACGACGATTGCACCGTGTCGGGAACCAGGATGGTCTGCTCGGTAGCACAGCCGGTCGGCAGGGCGCCGATCAGGACGCCGCAATCGTTGTGCAGGGGATTACAGACCGAATTGAAGGCAATATGGTAATTGGCCAGCGATGGTTCGCAAAAAAGCGGATCGATCGAAAGATTACCGTCCACATAAGCCTGATCGGCAATAGCCCCGACCCAATCGCCACCGCTGTTGCCGTACACATCACAGCATTCCAGTGAAATAAAATTATCCGTCACTCCCGCCGTGACCGCCTGGCCGTCATTATCTCCGATTATACAGGTCTGCAGGCCGGGCGCCGCTTCGTATTCGAAATAAATAATCCCGCCGTTTTCGGCATAATTGCCAACAATGGTGCAATTTTCCAGATGCGGCGAGCTGTTATCGCAGAAAAGGGCCGCCCCGTTCGATAGAGCATAACTTCGATTACCGGTAATCAGGCAATTCCTTATCATCGGCCGGGAAAAATCCTCACAGCAAATACCGGCCCCATCGTCTGAGGTAAGATAGCCTCCTTTAACGGTAAAACCTTCCAGGATGGAATTGCTGTCCTCGCCGCTGTGGAAATGCACCGCCCGGCTTTCCGACAAAGCCGAACCCTGGCAGTCGATAAGGGTTCGGTACGGACCCTCTTCGGAAACCACCCTGAGGAATTTGCCCTTAAAATCGATATTCCGGTTGCCCTCGCCGGTGTAAATTCCGGGTGCAACCAGGATGATATCACCATGGGTGGCCGAATCGATAGCCGCCTGGATGGTCGGGGCGTCACCGCCCCCGTCGGCTTTAACATACCATGTCACGAACACCGAGTCACAGGCATCCCCGATACCATCGCCGTCAAAATCGGCCTGATCGGGATTGTGCAGGTAAGGGCAATTATCACAAACCGTCCCCGCCCCATCGTTGTCCGTATCATCCTGGTCCGGATTGTAATCCGTCGGGCAGTTGTCGATATCCCCGCAAACCCCGTCGCCATCGGCATCATTATCGGGATCGAGTGGGCATATATCGCAAACATCACCTGTTCCATCGGAATCGGAATCGGCCTGGTCGGGATTGGCCGTGGATGGGCAGTTGTCCAGATCATCGGCAAGACCATCGCAGTCGATATCTCCGATGCAAATCACCTGCCAGCAGTACGGCCCGCCGAATGATGCCGGTTCATCAAACAACCAGTCATAAACGGAGTTGGGATGCCGAATCGAATCGATACAGAATGTTCCGCCCTGATCGATTTTGAAAGCGAATTTAATAATCAGGGTTTCATCTGTCCCGGCAGGCCAGCCGTTCGATGATGCCGCGGCATGGTTAATGGTATCGGGGAGGACCCCGTCCCATCTGAATCCATGCCAGCGGTTGACCATATTCCAGACGGTATCATATCCGTTGGGCATCAGGATCGAACTGTCGTTATAGCTGACGCCGTCACCCCCGATGGTGACGGCACTGAAACCGCCGACATTCCAGTGTTCGGCGTAGTCTATACTTCCATCAGGGCTGAAGAAATGAAATGGCAGGCTGTACCCGACTATATCGTTGACATTATCACTGATATAAATATCCACCGTAAAGGGAATACCCGCCTGAAGAGTATCAACTGCGATTTGCGGTTCGGCCCCGGCCCGAAAAACCGTCCCGCCCGATGTCGAAGCGAGCAATATTAATAAAAAAGCCCCCAGGCATGGACGAAATAATCCCATAGTATCCTCCCCTTGGAATTAACAGAAAATACCGTCCCGACTATGGCCGGTTGAATTGAAACTTCTCTTTTATGTCACCCCTTCAGGGGTCTATTCCAAAAATAGGGGATCCGGGTGTTTATGCTCCGGATCCCCGGTGAATTCAAAATTATTCAATAAATGGCTTTACCGGCGGGAGACCGTCAGCCAGAATATATCTGATCAAATAAGTGATATCGAGTATATTAATATTACCTGATCCATCGATATCGCCCGTCTCGGGAACCGGCAGAGGGGCCCGGCCATCTCGATAGATATAACTTATCAGGTAGGTGATATCGAGCATATCGACCTGGTTGTCGCCATTGACATCTCCGGTAATATGTCCCCGTAACCGAACCCAGCCATATGTTTCCTTATAGTGCTTCGTGCCCAGGCTGACCCATTTGAGTGAATAGGTTTGAGCCGTGGTGTCCCGCAGCGGCCAGTAATGCATCACAAATGGACGCAGGCCGACCGACATTTTCAATTTTTCGATTCCATTGTCATCGATATATTGAAAGTCGAACGGGACCAGATCGTCATTGATCAGCACGTTGGTGGTATCGACATCATGAACACTCGTCCCCAGTTCTATATCCCAGAGATAAATATCGGCATAGATTGAATCAACCGAAAAGGCATAGTAGGCATACATGAATCCCGGCACGATTTCCGTTTTCCGGTCGCCGCAGCCATACCCGAGAGCCCCGATCTGCACCCCGGCCGGATTGTTGCCGGCCAGGCACGGAGATCTGAATTCGAGCGTGTAGATGGCATTATTCAGACTGCAGAACAGCGGGTCGACCGCCGTGTTATAATTTTCCGTTTCCATCCCGGCGATACATCCGCTCCAGTCGCCCAGGCCGTTACCGTAAATATCGCAATTGCTGAATGACGGCATGATTGCCGCCGCTCCCTCGCTGCATTCGACCGCGATTCCCTGATTGAAAGCGATCAGGGTGTTGGTAAAAATCGGCGAGATGTCAAAATCGGAGCTGATAATTTTGACGGCACTGCTGTTATCGGTGGATTCATTGGCGGCAACGGTGCAATTGTTGAAAATCGGCGAGCCCTCGGCGATCACCATGCCACCGGCATCAACGGCCGTATTCCAGGTGATCCGGCAAAAGTCGAATATGGCCGCGCTGTTATCACAGTATATTCCTCCGCCGGAGGCGGTGAAAGCCACCGGTTCGGCGGTGTTGCGGGCGATGTTACAGTTTTCAAAAACCGGCGCTCCGCCGGAAATGTATACTCCGGCCCCGAATGGCGACCAGTTGTATTTGATGGTGCAATCTATGAAACGCGACGTCGAGTTGATGACACATATCGCCCCGCCATAGGCGATATCACTTACGGGGTAAGTGTGGTGTTCGCGAAAAAAGCAGTTTATGAAAGTCGGCGAGGAATTTTCGATCAGCACCCCGGCGCCCATATATTGGCTTCCCTTGCCGATAGTGAAACCCTCGATCACCGAGGAGGAATCTTCACCCGAATGGAAATAAAAGGCGCGGTGACGGTCGGTTTCGGTTCCGTGGCAGTAAATCAGGGTTGAATCCGGTCCGGCCACCGAGTGCAGATACAGGTTTTTCCCGCCGAAATCCAGATCGCGGTTACCGTCATAGTAATACTGACCGCTCATGGCTATCACGGTATCCCCCGAATGGGCCATATCTATGGCCTTTTGAATCGTCTGAAAGGGCAGGTCAAAAGTCCCTTCACCGGTCAAATCGTTACCGGTCCACGATGACACCCACCAGACCGGCCCGTCATAAGTTAAGGTTGCTTCACTGGATATGGCCGTTATAATCATGGCCTGATGACCGATATTACTCGATTGGTCTATCGGCATGGCCAAAGCGCAGAGTGGCAGTATGGCAAGAAGAAAAAAGATCATTGAGGTGAGTTTCATTTCATCCTCCCCCTATTACGGATAAAAGATTTTTAAGCATTTCAGACTGTGGACCAAATAATAAGACAGTATATAAAAAATATACCCAAAATCGATCCCGTGTCAAATAAATACTTAATCTATCCGTCAACTCGAAGATAAGCCATACGGCCTGAGTGACTTGTCAGTAATAATACCAGATCGTCCGGTAGCGGGTAATATCCTCGCCGATTTTCCTCAACCGATCGAGGTAATCGAGTATCGGTACATCGACCCCGATATAATTCTTATGTTCGATAATACTTCGATCCCAGGGATGGAATTCGTAAACCCGGGAACCATCGGGCAGTATCGAAACCAGGTCGCGGTGATGGCGGGCCCGAAGGTAGTTTTTCCCCAGCCCCGGGACATTGTACACCGCCTCATCGGTCCGGCTCAGGCCCGGAAGCAGGCGCGCCTCCTCGTTGATTTCCTGTAACAACCGGGCAATCGGCACGATATAGTCCTTCGTCTCGCTTTTACCTTTGCAGTTAAAAATGTAGTACGGTTCAATCCCGATCTGTCTGCCTACCTGCCTTAACAGAACCGATTCGAAACGACGCGAGGTATAGAAAGTGAACACCTGCTGATTGTAAACCGGAATACCCTTCCGGCGAAATTTCTGAACCGCTTCAAAGGTATCCGGCGTGATTTCGTAAGCGTGCTCGGCATGAGTGACAATCGAAATATCCTGCCGGCCCGGCCGGTGATAACGGGCGATAATACCGGCCAGACCATCGGTGATACGCATCGGGATGGTTATCGGTGTTCGGGATCCGATCCGTATATGTCTGATAGATTTTATGCTCGAGACTTTCTTCAAGATTTTCTCGATTGTCCGGTCATTGAGGGCCAACGGATCGCCGCCGGTTATCAATAGCTCGTGGATGGCCGGATGGTCGGCAATCCATTCCAGGGCCAGATCGATTTTTTTCGATGGCGCCAGGGCATCGGGCGCCATGGCTGTCTCGATTTCCCAGTTGCGCTGGCAATAAACACATATCTGGGGGCAGGTGTTGTACGGTTTCAAGATGGCGATCCCGGGATAACGCCTCGTAACCAAATCGATCGGCGAAGTATCCTGCTCCAGCATGAAATCGAAAGCGCATTCCCTCCGGCCCCGGTTTGCCGACATCACCCTGATATAATTCTCCGGAGGAAAAACCTGCGCCCGAATACAACGATCGCCGCCATTGTTGCTTTCATCCATCAGCGACAGGTAATAAGGCGTCACCCCGAAGGGTAACCGGGCCTCGAGAACCTGGGCGATATTTTTTCTTTCCTTTTGGTCTAAGGGCACCAGCTTTTCCAGTGTCCGGAGGTCTTTGACGACATGAATCACCTGCCAGCGCCAGTCCCGCCAGTCGGACTCGGAACCGCCCAGAACACCCAGAATTTTCTTTTTTCTTTTTTCCCTTTGTTCGATGGCGGAAGGGAGCAGACCGTTCCGGTAACGATTCATCCATTGTTCGACCCTGTTCCAGATCCGATCCAGGGCGCGCGATCGGACCTCGGCCGCCTTACGACCCCGAAGCGAACGGATTTTCACCTGGTCAGACGGGGCATCGCCAATCCCGCGTCCCTGCATCCCCATAATGATATGAATCAGATCGGCGTAAAAACCGGCTTGCAGATCCGGACGCGGTTTCTCCCAGGCAATATCATAAAGCGCCCGGGTAACGCTGAAACCCGAAAGCCGGTCCGACTGTGCCCGCAAAATCGACCGCATGGCCCGGGTGCAATCCCTGACCCGGACAATACTGTTGATCGCCGGTTCATGGGTTTCATCGAAGACGTCGAACTGGTATCGGGTAACCCGGCGGAAAAGCCGCTCCCGGACAACCTCGAGACTTCTCGAGGAGCCAGCCAGCTGAAAAAAGTCCGCCCCCTCGGCTTTCAATGTTTCCAGATTATACTTTATCCCTTTCATGATACCCCGAGATTAATAACCCCGATTAAAGCGGCCGTGAATAATATGATATTTTATAATAAAAGACACCGCCGTCAATGTCAAGTCATCGCCCCGGATTGATGATAAATATAATCCACGAAACGTATCAAATGTATCTTACGGTTCAATGAACATAACCATTAAACCGCGACTCCCGCCGGAATATACATGCAATAATATCAGGATGGTTTCTTAAGATCGACCACGGTCGCGCCCCACGAGCCGCCGCTTCCGGATTCGTGGCGGAAACTCACTACCGCCGGATGACGGTTTAGAAGGGAATGGACAATATCGCGCAGGACCCCGGTGCCCTTGCCGTGTACGATTCGCAGTTGATATATTTCTTTCTCAAGGCAGGCTTCGATATAATCAGGAAGCAGCTGTTTGACCTCGCGGGGTTGGAAGGTATGCAGGTCCAGCGTCCCGTCGATCGGCAATTCCACGAAATCCGGCCGGTCATCATCCATAGCGGACAAATAAAACAACCGGCGGCCGTTAAGCAAGGAGGATATTGTTTACTGCGAAAAATCCGTCTTATGGGAGCAGGTGCGAGCAGTCAATCAAAGAAGATCACTCAGCAGTTTCTCGATATCCGACATCATGAACGGCTTGTTCAGGAAACCATCGGCTTTCGAGGAAACGATATTGGAATCGACATCATCGACCGAATAACCCGAAATCACTACCACCGGGAGTTTCGGTTTTTTATCCTTGATGGCTTTCAGCAATTCCAGTCCCGACATTTTCGGCATCCGCATATCGGTGATGACCATGGCGATATCGTTCTGATCGACCCTGGCCAGGGCATCATGACCGTCGGTAGCCCGAATGGCGTCATACTGAAATACCTCCAGCATCTCCACCAGGAGACTGGACATATTCGGATTATCATCGACAATTAATATTTTTTTGCCCATAATTTATGCTCTCTTCTTGATATAAGAATCGGCAAAATAAGCAGTTAACTTTATCGCTTTTGTGAAAAGAGTTGTAACCGAAGCGATAGTTCCTCCCGAAGCCGATCCAGCCCGATATCCTCAAGAGCTGAGATATAAAAGACCTCCCGGCCATTGACAACATTTATCCGGGGTTCTTTCAGCCTGTCGATCTTATTGTAAATCAAGAGATTATCGATATCCCTGGCGCCGATCTCACCCAGGACCGAGCGGGTTTGCTCGATCTTGGCGCTATGATTCGGGTCGGAAAAATCGATCACCTGCAATAGCAGATCGGCATAGGTAATCTCCTCGAGGGTCGATTTAAACGAGGCCACCAGTTGATGCGGCAGTTTTCGGATAAATCCGACCGTGTCGGTAAAAAGAATCTTCTCCGGGTATCCCGCCGACATCTCGCGGGTGGTCGAGTCCAGGGTAGTGAAAAGCGCATCCGCGGTGGAGACCTCGGATTTGGTCAGCCGGTTAAACAGGGTCGATTTGCCGGCGTTGGTATAACCGATCAATGAAACCTTAAACAGATTCTGTCGTCCTTTGCGCTGGGTGGCCCTCTGCTGGCCGAGCCGCTCGATTTCCTTTTTCAGGTGCGCGATTTTCTTGCGCACCTGCCGCCGGTCGATCTCCAGCTGGGTTTCGCCCGGCCCCTTGGAACCGATCCCGACCCCGCCGTACTGACGGCTGAAATGCGACCAGGCCCCGGTCAGCCGGGGAAGCATGTATTCCAGCTGGGCCAGTTCCACCTGGAGCTTGGCCGCGGCCGTAAGGGCATGGAGCGCGAATATATCCAGAATCAGAATCGAGCGGTCGATGACCTTGATTTCGAAAGCCTCCTCGAGATTCCTCTGCTGGACCGGGGAGAGAGGATCATCGAAAATAACCAGATTAACCCCGTTACCGGCGAACTGCTCCTTGAGTTGCGCCACCAGCCCTTTGCCGATATAATATTTCGGATCCGGCGGACGGGACTGTACCAACCGGTCGGAAACTCGCCCCCCGGCCGAAACCGTCAGCTCGGCCAGTTCGACCAGCGACTGCTCGACCTCGCTCTTCCGGATATTTTTCCAGGCCAATCCGATCAGACAGGCTTTTTCGTTGATAATTTCCCGGGTTTCTTTCATCTGTAATAATATAATACGAATTACCCGAAAAAAGGCCCGAAATTTTTTATTTCAATCGGCCGTCGATATGGCTTGCCGAAATATTCTCATTGCCGATATTTAAATCCCATATTATTATTGAAAATAAATATCTTCGTAAACAGGGAATATCAACGGGGACAGTGCCATTGGATACATACATGGAACCAGGAGAATTGGCGGCCAATCCGAATTTCGCTAGGCAAAAACGGAAAACTACTGCCGGCCTCAGCGATGACATGATCGATAAACCGATAATCGCTTTAATCAGGACCTTTAACCGGATACCCTGTTGTTTCACTCTGCAGTGTTGCTATGGCCATTTTGTTTACGGTAATCGGAAAGATCCCCATAACCTCGATCCCCTGCCCGTAACCGATACCATCAAGGAAGTGGAATACAGGATTGCCTATGTTTGTTTCTGCGTTAAGAAAAATAATCCGGGCAGGAAATTGCTTGAGACATTGAAAAGCATCACGCTTCTCGATCCGGAAAATATTCAATTTTGCGGGGCCGAGTGGTTTTGGGAAAGACAGGTCAATTCTTATGTCCTGCAGGTCGAACCGGACAGGTTCAAACATCAGGACACCGCCGTATTGAGTTATCGTGAGGCCCTGCATATAGAAAAAGTGAGGGATAAGTTCTTTGTTCGACTCCGGGATTGTCTGGATAAGTACGTTGAATGGCAGTGAGTAATGACCGGATTTCCCGAAAGCCATTTTATATATTCATACCGGCATGAAATAGTCACCGGAGCGGGTAATGCCGAATAAAAATTTTCGGAAACCTCCCCAAATGAGTGAACATGATCACATTCGATGAATCGGCGCTGGTTCTCATGGTTCCCGAGGCCGAGAAACTGGTCGGGTCATACCGGCGAAAATTCACCACCGATGGCGCGATCGGGATGCCGGCCCATATCACCATCCTGTACCCCTTCCTGAAAAGCACCGCATGGAATGATACAACCCGGCGAATCCTTATGGATACGGTCGCCCGGTTATCATCGTTTTCGTTTCAATTGGTGAGGCTGAACCGTTTCCGGGAGCATAATATCCTGTACCTGGAATTGTCGCCCGACTCGGAAATACTGAATATGATTCACCTGGTATCCGGGGCTTTTCCGGATCACCCGCCTTTTGGTGGAGAAATCCCGCCGGATAAAATAATCCCCCATCTTACAGTCGCGGCCGGTTTTGGCAATGATGAAATTCCCAAGGTCGAACAGCTGATATACAAAGAGGTAGCTTCTCATCTGCCGTTGAATATCTCGGTCGGGGAATTATCCCTGGCCATAAAGGTTTCCAACCGCTGGACCATCTCCGAGAGTTTTAAGTTGGGGGATGAGGGGTAATTATATTATACTGCTCCCCGTTAGTTGACAGTAGTTGCTAAGAGAGTATCTTGTGGCTGATTTCACAAAGGAGTCAGTCATGAAAAGACGT
>JAFGTT010000016.1 GCA_016933955.1 Candidatus Zixiibacteriota bacterium | reverse complement strand
TCGAAAACCAAACGATTCCGGCATATTATTGTTATATTATCTCCAGTATTCATCATTATTTTGTCGGGTTTCTCTCGAATTCACATTGGCTCATTCGCTCGGAATGCCGACCTGCTGGATTTCTGAAGACGTGGATCATCCGGTGCATGATTTGCCCGAAATTTATTGATTACCATAGATTATTTTACCCACCTGTTGGGTGGGCGACAACATTGGATTTCCGCTTTCGCAGAAATGACATTATAAATTGTATATTCTCGACGGGTTATATCCCATAAAGGGCGGATGAAGGCGTTTGCCGCCCACGAAATAGTCAGGAGTGCGGGGCTCTGACCTACTCGTCTGACCTGCCCGGCTATACCGGCATAAAAAAATAGCAGGGGAAATAATGGATAAAATAAGAAGGGTACACGAGAGTGTACCCTTTCTGTAAGGAGGTATAAAATGGAGAGGAGTGATTTTTCCGGTATTATTATCTAAAAGGCAATCTGTATTCCTCCATAGACAATTCGGCCATAAACCGGAGCATACATAAAGGCGGCATCATCGATATGTTTTTCTTCCTGGGTGTAATCGGTCAGGTTTTTGGCGCCAGCGTATAAGGAATATTTTCCGAAAAAGCTTCGGGAAATCCTGGTATTGACAATGAAATAGTTTTCAGTTTCATGTATCTTGATATCTGCTTCATCGGCCGGTTCGGTAAGGTCGATATACATTTTTCCGGTGTAATCAACATCGAGGATAAAACTCCATAGGGAGGGTGTATACTCAAGACCGATACCGCCGGACGTTGCCGGGTACCTTGAAATATTGCGGCTGATGGTTTCGTACTCGGTTCCCGCCCAATCCTGACGGGGACTGTCGTATTTGCCCCGGAAAATTTCGAAACTCAGGCGGCAGGCAAGATCATCGATAAGGGAGTAAGAGAGATCGAATTCGGCTCCCGTGACGTAGGCGTCGTTAATATTTTTCCATTCATAGGTATAACCCATACCGGCCACGACCTCATCGGCTTCGGCAAAGGCAATGGCATCGCTCAATTCGGTACGGTACAGATTTATTCCGGCGGTCAGTTTCGGGGAGAAGTAATCGGCGTTAAGGGAATAGCTGACCGATTTTTCCGATTTGAGATTTCCGCCCTTATATACCCTGGGTGATCCGCTACAGAGATGAAGGTCTTCGGAGAATCCATAGGGAACCCGGAAGCCGGTCCCGACCGATCCCCGGATATTCAAACCCTCAGCCGCGGCGTACTTAATGGAGAAACGGGGATTCAAAGCGGTTTCATCGTACTCAAGGGGTTCCAGGCCCGACGGCAGGACATCACCTGAGCCATGAAATTTATCTTCCGAGTTGTGGTAATCCAAACGGAGTCCGGCCACCAGTTCCAGTTTTTTCGTCAGCCTGAATTCATCCTGAATATATGCTCCCAGTTCCAGAGCTTCTTTGGCGGAAGTCGACAGGTAGGCTTCCAGCTGATCGGAATCCACATACATCCCGCTTTCGTCCAGCTTGTTATGACTGACCTGAAACCCGACCAGGAAAGTATGTCCGCTAATCGGAGTATGGATATAATTGATGTTGCCGATAATGAGTTGCTCATTGGCCAGATACGGTCTCAGTAAATTGATGTCCGGCGACTCACCGAAAGCGTCCTCGTAATCGCCCAGAAAAGTATCGTTGGTGGCATCTCGTTTATGGCGTGTAAGGCTGAGATCGGCATTTAATTCGGCGCCACCGGGGAGCCAGATTTTGTATGATAATCCTCCGGAGTATCGATCCGTAATAATACCTTCGGTTCCCGGTGCGAATCGGTTCAGAAACAAATTGTTATCGAGCCAGCCGCCGTTGCGCGTTTCATTCAGCAAACGGCCTCGAAAAACGAGTTGATCGGAGGCGAAAAGGTTATCGACGAAGATATTGAAGCCGAGGTTCTTGGCCGATGATTTCACCCGATCAATCCAGCCGTCGGGATTATCCACGCCGCCGGGAGCATTTATATCGCCGGTTTGATCGATTTCATCCTGCTCGTTATTTTGCGCGAAAATAAAAATGCCGACATTATCCTTGCGGGTACCGACCGAGAGGTCGTATTTTCGGGTTCCGTATTCCCCCATTTCAAGGGTAATTTCGCCCCCAGTTTCCCTGGGGATCGAAGATATAATATTAATAGCCCCGGCAACGGCATTACTGCCGTACAGGGCCGATCCGGCTCCTTTGACGATTTCAATCCGATCGACATCGGCCGTGGACAGCTGTTGCAGGCCATAGACCGATGCCAGCCCGGAATATACCGGCTGACCATCCAGCAATATCTGGGTGTGATCGGCTCCCAGCCCCTGCATGCGGAGGATGGAAAAATTGCAGGCCTGACATTGTTGTTCGACCCGTACCCCGGACTCGCCATCGAGAGCTTCGAAAATATTGGCGGCCGATTTTTTTTCGATCGAGGTTTTGGTCACGACCTGTGTCCGGACCGGAGCATCGGTGATAAAGCGGGGGGTTCTGGTTCCGGTCACCACAATACCATCGATTTCCAACGGGGAACGATTAAGTTTTATTTCAAGTTTATCGATGTTATTTTGATGGAGCCGAAGTTCTTCTGTCTTATTGGAATAGCCTATGGATGATACCGAAAGCATGAATTTATCGCGGGACAAACCCTCGATAACGAATTGACCGAGTAAATCGGAGCTTGTACCTTTGGTTGTCCCTTCAATCATGACGGTGGCGCCAGGGATCGGCTCACGGGAATCGGCATCGATCACGATGCCGCGAATTGCGACGGAGGTCGCGGAAACAGGAAGACATAATAATAGCATCAGCAATGGTATTCCTATTGTCCTAAACATTGTTAACCTCTTTCCAACAGGTTTACAGTTTGAAGTATTTAAATTGTAATGGTGTCAGGAAAAGAGGTGTTGAGGAGGGGCGCGTTCGGTATCCCGCGAGATATAAACATCCGGACATACAGTTTCATCGAAATTATCGAGAAGATCAAGGGCAATTAAATCGAAAGGAAGGGACCGGATGCAGACCTGGGCGTCTATTTCATAGATGTGCGCCAGAGTCTGGTAAAGCGTGAATTCCTGATGTGAATGGTTGTGCCGGCCATTGGAATTATGATCTGGATAAGCATGACTGTGGACGATGATTCGCCCGTCAGGCAGGGTGTGCAGATGCAGATTGGAGAAGGGCAGATAACACAGGCCGGTAATGGCGATCAGTAGAGCAACGGCCGTCATTTTTCGAAAGATTATATCATTGCGGGAGCTCATGGTTTTTTCCGCGTCCGGCCTTTTTTCTGTGTTTTGCACGGGCATTTGGTTTTGGTGGATCCGGTCTGCTTTTTCGCATGGATTCCATGGGTGCATGTATAACCGAGGCCCTCTTTCCATTGGGCGCCGCCCGCAGGGCAAGTTTCGATGAAATCGACGAAGCGCATAATCCTTTCAAGGATGGGTTTGGATATGGCATGCTCCATTTCACAGGCGGCCCGGTCGGCTTCATGTTCCTCGACAGAAAGGACATTTACGAAAAACTTCCGCAATGCTTCATGCCTTCTGATAACATCGGCGGCGATCTCTCTGCCTTCGGGGGTCAGGGTAACATGTTCATAAGGGGTATAATTGACCAGGTTTCTTTTGTTCAGGGCTTTGAGGGCCCCGGTTACCGAAGGGTAGTTAACCTTCAGACGCCTGGAGATATCTTTTACCCGGGCGGATTGTTTTTCGTCGATGAGATGATAAATCGTTTCGATATAATCTTCGAGACTGGAGCTTAATAAACGAGGCGTCATCATTTTATCGATCCCAGCAGTTCTTTGTTTGCCAAAGCAAATAATGTATGGCAAGCCAAACATTTTGTCAAGGGATTTGATAATTATTTTTGCAATTTGGGGAATTAGCCGGGAATTTGTTTGCAGACCGGTCATCCGGGATTAAAATGATTGGTTTTGCGGGTATAAGGATTTTCTACGGTGAGGTTTGATATATCCGGCTTATAAAACCCGTTGAGTGGGCTACGAAGATTGGATTCACTTTCGCGGGAATGACAGAAAGGGGCGGGAATGAAAGCGAGTATAATCCGGGGAGATGGTCAAAATTAGACCGGGGAAATAGGTAACAAAACAGACTCATTACATGGGTAACACTTTTTCTTTAAAATGCTAATATTTTAGCATTTTTGTCTTGACAGGCGGGATTTTATTGCTAAATTTTTAGCAGAAAGTTTTAAACGGCCCGAACCACGGGAACGTCCCTTAATAAAAAAAGGAGAGGCCATGAAAAAATCCAAATCCAGGCTGTTTGACCGGCTCTCCATGCGCGAACGCCAAATAATGGATATTATTTATCGGATGGAAAAGGCTACCGCCGCTGAAATCCATCGGACTCTCCCCGATCCCCCCAGCTACTCGGCGGTTCGGGCGCTTCTGGGGATTCTGGAGGAGAAGGGTTTTGTCCGGCACGAGAAAGAAGGGCGTCAGTATATTTATCATCCGACTCTCAACCGCGACACGGCGGCCCGTTCGGCTATGAAACATCTGGTGCGGACTTTTTATGATGGTTCGGTCGAAAACGCGGTTGCCTCGCTGGTCAGCCTATCGGCAACACAGCTTACCGATGACGAACTGGAACGGCTCGAACAGGTGATTCGCGAGGCACGGGCCAAGGAGGGATGAAAATGTATATGCTGGAATATCTTCCATTCTTCCTGAGGGATGGATCGGCGGTTTTGCAATGGCCGTTACTTCTTATAATAAAGAGCGCCCTGATCGCCGCGATCGGTCTGGCGGTGGTGGGTTTAATGAATCGGGCCGCCCCGGCCACCCGGAATTTGGTCAGCCGGACGGCCCTGGCGGCGATTGTTCTTCTTCCGCTGTTATCCCTGGTCACGCCGGCGTTTAATCTGCCTCTCACCGATTCATTTCCGGCCTCGTGGCGGGCTATGGTTGCTTCGGCGGCTATGCCCGATACAGCCGGGACGGATACAACCGGCCGACCAGTTTTTGCAGGTTTACCTGTGATTATGTGGTTATTTCCGGTCTGGGTCGGGGGAGTTATGGTGGTTCTGGGTCGATTCGGGTATGGAATAATTGCGGCGAGGCGAATAATCCGGCAATCCTGTCGGGTGATGGATGAGGAAATTATCAGGACTGCATCAAGCCTGGCGCAATCGTATGGTCTGGACCGGCCGGCCAATCTGGCCGTATCGACCAAGGTTCAGGCACCCTTTGTTTTCGGTCTTTTTAATCCGACTGTCATCTTGCCGTCGAAGCCGGGCGGCTTTCAAGCAGGTGAACTGAGGATGATATTGATGCATGAACTGGCACATATCAGGCGGCATGATCTGATCTGGGCTTATATCGGATCGCTGGTTCTGGCGGTGAACTGGTTTAATCCGCTGGTCTGGTTGCTCCGCCGGAGGATGATAATCGAATCGGATAAAACCTGTGATGACTTTGTGATCAACGGCGGCGCCGATCCGGGCGATTTCGCCCAATCGCTGGTAGCCCTGGCACGGCGTATGGGAAATTACCGCCCGGTACTGTCGTGCGGCGCCGATATGGCAAATAAATCACAATTGGAGGAGAGAATTATGTCGATCCTTAGAAAAGGAAAAAGAACCACTGCTACCGGCCGCCTGCCGGTGATGCTTCTGGCAGTTCCCGCTATGGTTTTGATGATCGGTCTGGCCGGGGTAAGGATCTGGGCCGATGATGACCCGGCCAAGGGAGCGGTGGTAAAAGAGAAGGTGAAGGCCGGGATGGTCGATTCGACAAAGGACAAATGGCCGTCGCCCGACGAGTTTGTTGCCCTGACCAAAGCCCCGGAGCAGATTAAATGTGTTCCGCCGGAATACCCGATAGAGGCCCAAAAGGCCGGAATCGAGGGGGTTGTGTGGGTCCAAGTACTGGTCGATGAGGCGGGGACGGTGCAGAAAGTGATGATTAAGAAATCATCAGGAGAAAAGATGCTTGATGAGGCGGCATTAAAATCGGCTTACACCTGCAATTACATCCCCGGTGAGCAGGACGGGAAGCCGATAACGGTGTGGGTAGCATATAATATTACTTTTTCACTTGATGGAAAAGGCGATCAGCCGGAAAAAAACAGGAAGGTAATTAAGAAAGAAGGCTGATCCGGAAGACGAATCGAACAGCCATTCCAATTCGAGATAGTTATAAGGGCCGGGGTACTATGTATTCCGGCCTTCGTTTTTTTTCAGTTCACTTTTCAGTATCTCAAAAAAATCATGGCAGGCGTATTTTTCAATCCAGGGGTAATGGCCGCATCGGGGCAGAATATAAAAGCGCGTATAAGGGAGACAGGATTCGAGAAAGGGCCGGATACCTTCAAGCGGATGGGGATCGTACTCACCATGGATTACCACTACCGGGGCGGTTATTTTGCCGAATTCGGCCTTGAGAGCTCCCGGGCGGTCGCGCCATGAGATGAAATCGGTCCAGACTTTGGTATGCAAATCATACTGCACCTCCAGGGCTTCCGATTCGGCCGGCAGGGGATGATACTGGTCGGTTTGATCGAGCAGGTGGCCCCATTCGGCCATCACGCGGTCGCGTTTATCGGCCGGGGCCAGAATAAATTCCTGCCGCAATTTTTCGTAGCGCCGCCGCTTATCAGCCGACATCCGTGACAGGCGGACCCCCTCGATTTTTGCGGAACTGTCGGAATCGAACACGGCGCTTCCGACCAGGATGATTTTATCGGTCAGATTCCCGTAACGCGCGGCCAGGAACAGAGCCAGGACGGCGCCCCATGAGGAACCGATCAGGGTGACCGGGCGGTCGGCATTCGCAGTCAGCTGTTCGGCCAGCTCGGCAATCTGTCCTTCCAGTGAATCTCTGGTTTGAAGGGGTTCAAGAACGCCGATGGTACAAGCCAGTTCACGGGCCACCGGGGCCATATATCCGGGGGCGCCGGGGCCGCCATGAAGAACCGCCGCCGTGAATGGAGAGCGGCCGTATTTTCTGATATTGAACGGTAAAATCATATGGTTCCATTATAAGGCGGGGTTTCACGGTTTCAAAACCAATTATGACAAAAGCCGATTGACGAGGAAATGCAATAACTGCGGTTGGGAAAGAGCGTTACAGGGTGGCCAGTCCGAACGACAGGGTCAACAGGTTGGGACTGATGGACGGTGATATGTAGATGTAGCGGATATTGGTGAGGATGGCAAAAGAAGGGAATCGCTTTTTCCAGCCGATCCCGAGATTCAAACCGAGGCCGGTTTTGCTGTGAATTATTTCATCGGTTTCGGTGGAATTATGGTCGATACGATCAACCTCGTACACTCCGGGACCGGCAAAAAACCGCAGGGAGGAGGTTTTGGTCAACCGGTTGATGATTGTGGCATCGAGACTGCCTCCCGAAATATTCAGTAGTTCCTCATCGGAGAAATCCGACGCCATGGAACCTTTGTGGTACAACCGGGCATACATGACCTCGAATCGGAGAGCGACCCTGGATTGTCCGGGAGTGAGTTCGATAAAACCGTTAAAATACCAGCCGTTCGAACTCCGGGTATCGGCGCCATCGGACCTGGCCGCCAGACCTGTTTCCAGACCTGAGGAGAAATGACTGCGGGGGATGCCATAACCGGTTGAATCTTCGTTTAAGATACCGGATTCAATTGTTTTCGAGGCGGTGGTCGAATCGGGTTTATTCTCTGTTATTGCCGTTGTCTTTGATTCGGAAGTGTCAGGTTCTTCGGCGGTATGGACCGGGGTTATTTCCTGGTTTGTCAAGGGTAATTGATCGGCGGCGGCAGTCGTATCCAGGCCACTGGCTTTGGCCAGGCCGATAATTTCGGCCTCGCATCGGGCGATATAACCCAGGATTTCCCTGTTGCCGGGTTCTATTTCAAGGGCTTTTTTCCAGGCGGTTATAGCCTCGGTATAGAGCGATTGCCCGTAATATTTCACTCCCAGGAATTTGCATGATTTGACAAGCAGATCTCCGATATCCATCCGGCCCGGATCCTTATGATAGAGTTCCTCGAGTGACGCAATGGCCTCGATAAGACTATCAGAATCGATAAGAGTCCGGCACCTGTCGATTTTTGAGGAAACTTCGTCGGGATTTTCTGCCCGGGAGAGCGGCGCTATCAAGATAAAAATCAGGGCTGAAAATACGATTATGGTTAATCTGGGCGAATATTCTGTCATTATGGTTCCGGGTGTTTTTCTAATAAGATCGACAGGATGGAATGTTCGCTTTACCGTGAAGATGAACGGCAAGGATCTGCTATCGGGTCACAATTATGCCGGGTGTTTAGGGGTATGGGGGATTCGGATATTTAAAAGGAGGCCATAGACTATGGAAGACGGGGGAATTTCCCCGTCCTCCAGTCGGGACGAGCCATAGGGGGGCTCTTTCCTAAGGGGGTTTAAGGAGAGTTAAATTAATGCTATGTGGTAAATGAGATTATTTTCGCTATCGTCCCCAAAATCGCACTCTCCATTTAACGCCCGGGACCTCGATCTCCGGGTTCACAGCCGGACCTCGGCTTCCGGCGTTCCTGCCGGATTTGCTCGAATTTCTCTTTCTGTTCATTGGTCAAAAGGCCTTTGATTTGTTCGTTGATCTTATCCATTTCGGAACGCATTGATTCCATGATTTCGTGTCTGGCATCGGGGTCATCGTCGCCGGATCGCATCTTTTCTGATAATTCCTGAATTTTGGAGGCCTTAAAAATAGCAGTAACCGAATCGACCTGTTTGTCGGTCAATGCCAGTTGTTCTTTCATTCGGTTTATGAAATCCTCGGTAGTGGGAGGTTTCGGTTGGGCCGTGGCAATGGAAGCGCAGGCGAAAGTAAGCAACATGAGGAACAATGCGGGCTTTTTCACAACTTTTTTCCTTTATGAAGAGCAGTGTCCGTTTCGGAACACCTTATTGTATTTCCTTCTGATTGGACATCCGAATCGGGATATAAGACTAATTTTGAAACAAATGTATTGAGAAGTACATTAAACGATGACGGCGGTAGTCTGCCAGCCGGGCGGCCCCGGTTTATCGGCTATTCTTATATTCCGATGGGGTCTTTTTAAAAAAGGCCTTTTGAAGTGTCGGCATTCCGAGTATATTAGCGCAATTATGTTTTTCGGGAGTATATATAGAATGAACCTGATTCGTTTTTTGTGTGTATCTGCTATTCTGATTATCGCCGGATGTAATAACAGCGATGTTTCGCCGCAGACCCGCGGGGGCGGGAGAGCGGTTTCGGTCGAGGCGATGGTATTACATCCGCAACCGTTGGAGAATAAGATTTTTACTACGGGAACGCTTCTAGCCAACGAGGAAGTTGAATTGCGTCCGGAGGTATCGGGTCGGGTGACGGGGGTGTTTTTTGAGGAGGGACGGGAGGTCCGGGGGGGCGATATCCTATTGAAAATAAACGATCGGGAATTGCAGGCGGAGCTGAAGCGTAAGCAACTCGAGGAAGCCCTGGCGGTCGATGAAGAGCGGCGCAAACGGGCGTTGCATGATATCAGCGGAATCAGCCAGGAGGATTACGATCGGGCTCTTAACGCTCTTAATATAATCCGGGCGGAACGGGAAGTGATCGAATCGCAACTGGCCGAGACCGAGATCAGGGCACCTTTTGATGGGGTGGTCGGCCTGCGATATATCAGCGAGGGATCGTATGTGACGCCGACGACGCTGGTGGCGACGATGCAGGATATCGATCCGATCAAGGCGGAATTTTCGGTGCCTGAAAAATATTCCGGCAAACTCACGGCAGGGATGGATGTTATGATCCAAATCGGGGAAGCCGAGGAAAAACACCGGGGGACGATATATGCCGTGGAGGTCAAAGTCGATCCGGCCACGCGGACTCTTAAGGCCCGCGCCACCATCCCTAATCCGAAGGGTCTTTTAATTCCGGGTTCGTTTGCCCGGGTCGAGATTACACTGGAACGGATTGCCGAGGCGATTGTCATTCCGACCGGGGCGATACTGCCCGGACTGGAAGGTGATAGGGTCTTTGTCTGCGAAAACGGCCTGGCCCGTTCGGTTCCGGTTACCACCGGGATCCGGACCGAAAGATCGATTCAGATCAGCGGGGGATTGAATCCCGGCGATACACTTATTCTGACCGGTTTAATGCAGGTTACCGATGGCATACCGATTCAGATTTCGAATATTTCCGGGAAATAGCGGAACTGGTTTATGATAATATCCTCGATATGTATCAATCGTCCGGTCCTGGCGACGGTTATGTCGATTCTGATCGTCCTGTTCGGTATTATTGGTTTTCTTTTCCTTGGTGTCAGGGAGTACCCCAGTGTCGACCCCCCGGTGGTGACGGTATCCACCAGTTATACCGGGGCGAATGCCGATGTTATCGAATCCCAGATCACCGAGCCGCTGGAAGAATCGATCAACGGAATTTCCGGGATCAGGTCGCTGACCTCGGCCAGCCGGGACGGCCGCAGTTCTATCACGGTGGAATTCGAGCTGGGAGTGGATATGGAAGACGCGGCCAATGATGTTCGCGACCGGGTCTCCCGCGCCCAGCGCAATCTTCCGACCGATGTGGATCCGCCGATTATCTCCAAGGCCGATGCCGACGCCATGATGATAGTGTCGATGGCGATTCAGAGTGATCGCCGCTCGCTTCTGGAATTATCCTCGATTGCCAATGATGTTTTCAAGGAGCGTTTGCAGACTATCCCGGGAATAAGTGAAATTCGCATCTGGGGCGAAAAGAAATATTCCATGAAACTTTTGATTGATCCGGGGCGACTGGCCGCTCACGGATTGACGCCGCTGGACGTCAGGAGCGCTCTTAACCAGGAGAATGTCGAGTTGCCTTCGGGTATGATCGAGGGTTACAATACCGAACTGTCAATTCGCACTTTCGGCCGGATGACCACGCCTGATGAGTTTAATAACCTGATAATCAAGGAGACCCAGGGTTTGGTGGTGAGGCTTCGGGATATCGGCGAGGCGATTCTGGCGCCGGAGAACGAGCGAACACTTTTGCAGGGCGACGGAGGGATCCCGATGGTGGCGGTGGCGGTGACCCCTCAACCGGGTTCGAATCATATTGCTATTGCCGATGAGTTTTACCGACGGGTGGAGCAGATCAAACGGGAGTTGCCCGAGGATATCCGGCTTAAAATATCTTATGATGTTACCACCAATATCAGGAAAGGCATCACCGAGGTCGAGGAGACGATTTTAATTGCTTTCCTGCTGGTTCTGCTGGTGATATTCGTCTTTTTGCGGCAGTGGCGGACGACGATTATCCCCATGGTGGCGATCCCGATTTCGCTGATCGGGGCCTTTTTCATCATGTATGCCGCCGGATTCACGATCAATATTTTGACCCTGCTGGGGATTGTATTATCGACCGGGATTGTGGTCGATGATGCCATTGTGGTGCTGGAAAATATTTACAGCAAAATCGAGCGTGGAATACGGCCCCGCGAAGCCGGTCATCTTGGTTCCAAAGAGATTTATTTTGCCATCATATCGACCACCATCACGCTGGCCTCGGTTTTTCTGCCGATCATCTTTCTCCAGGGATTAACCGGCCGCCTGTTTCGGGAATTCGGGATTGTCGTGGCCGGGGCGGTCCTTATCTCGGCCTTTGTTTCGCTGACTTTGACGCCGATGATGAGCGCCCGGATATTACATAAGAGCCGCCGGGAAACGAAATTTTTCCATCTCAGTGAGCGTTTTTTTAAAAGTTTAATTGCCGGTTATCACCGTTGGCTGAGCGGGTTTATTGCCCGCCGCTGGCTGGCCCCGGTGATCATGGTGGTTTCGGTGCTTATTATTTTCGGAATCGGTTCCCTGATTCCCTCGGAACTGGCCCCGATGGAGGATAAGGGCCGACTGTCGATTAATATCACGGCCCCGGAGGGAACGGCCTATGATGCCATGCGAGATCATATCGGGGATCTGATAAAAATTGTCGATACCATACCGGAAAAAGAAGCTCTTCTGGCTTTGACTGCTCCCGGGTTCGGTTCCAGCGGTGCGGCCAATGCCGGATTCATACGAATAAATCTGGTTCCGCCGGAAAAGCGGGAGAGGAGCCAGCAGGAAATCGCCAATGCCATTTCCGCCAGGCTGCGGACCGAAACCTTCGCACGCGCCTATGTCACCCAGGAACAGACCATCGGCGGCGGCCGCCGTTCGGGTTTGCCGGTGGAGTATGTTATTCAGGCGGTCACAATGGATAAACTCAAGGAGGTCATCCCGGTTTTCATGGCCCGGGCGCAGGCCGATTCGGCGTTCGAAATTGTCGATTTGAATTTGAAATTCAACAAGCCGGAACTGACAATCGAGATCGACCGTGACCGGGCGCGGGCCCTGGGGATAACTATTCGGGATATCGCTGAAACTCTGCAGTTGTATTTCAGCGGTCAGCGGTACGGTTATTTTATTTTCAACGGCAAGCAGTACTCGGTGATCGCCCAGGCCAACCGGGTTAATCGGGATGAGCCGCTTGATCTCAGTTCGATATATGTCCGGAACAATAAGAATGAGCTGATCCAGCTTGATAATGTCGTCAAATTGTCGTACCGAACTAACCCGCCTCAGTTGTATCGCTACAACCGTTATGTTTCAGGAACCGTAAGCGCTTCGCCTGCGCCCGGTTTTACGCTCGGTTCGGCTATCGACGAAATGAACAAAATCGCCGATGAGGTGCTGGATGAATCATTTTCGACGACTCTGTCCGGAACAGCCAAGGAGTTCGCGGAAAGCTCGAACACGCTTCTGTTCGCTTTTTTTCTGGCCTTGATTCTGGTTTATCTGATTTTATCAGCCCAGTTCGAGAGTTTCCGGGATCCGCTGATTATTATGTTCACGGTTCCACTGGCGTTGGCCGGGGCGATTCTCTCGCTGTGGATTTTCGGCCAGACCTTCAATATTTTCAGCCAGATCGGTATTATTGCTCTGGTCGGGATTGTCACCAAGAATGGTATTTTGATTGTGGAATTCGCCAACCAGCGGCGGAACCAGGGGTTGGGGGTAGTTGAAGCGGTGATCGATGCCGCGGTGCAGCGTTTCCGTCCAATTTTGATGACCAGCCTGGCGACCATTTTCGGGGTGTTACCGATTGCGCTGGCGATCGGGGCGGCCTCGAAAAGCCGCGTATCGATGGGCATTGTGATTATCGGCGGACTGCTGTTTTCGCTCGGACTGACCCTTTTTGTAATACCGGCCCTGTACACCTATCTTTCCTCAAAACGAAGGGAAATTATAGAAACAGCGCCTTCTCAGGTTGAAAGCCCCAAGGCTTAATTGAGTCGAACCCGCCGGGTACCACGTGTCGGAAACATCCATTTCTTATAATCGTAGATTTTACTATAACGAGTTTGAGTAATGGAGATTCAACCGGGTGGGGAGAGGGTGGATCTGCCGACAAGTCAGGAGGGTAAGTGAGAAATTTATTGTTCATCGCTACCATCACGCTTTTAATAACCCTGGGAGAAGGATGCCGAACTATGAATCATGAAATTGATATCGAAGCCGAGAAGACCGCGATAGAGAAAGTTATAGAGAGCAGTATCGGATGGGCGGTCGACAAGAATAAGGACCTCCTGTTCGGCTGTTTTGCCGATGATGAGAACCTGTTTTATTTTTCTCCCGGAGACAACGGAACGATCCGGGGCCGGAAGGCTTTTATCGAATTAACGGAAAACTTTTTTATGAGTGATGATTTTCGGGCGATCGGGTTTGATATCCGTGATCTTGAGATAAATTTATCACGAACGGGGGAAGTGGCCTGGTATCATGCCCGGCTCGATGATTTCAACGAATGGAAAGGTCAGCCGGCCGACTGGGAGGATGTTCGCTGGACCGGGGTATTGGAAAAGCGTAACGGCGGCTGGGTGATAGTCCAGATGCATTTTTCGTTTCCTGCCGACCGTATTGATAAGGGGTGAGAAAGAGGTGACAAACGGATTCGCGTATATGTTGCGGTTGATGGGGTTATAGCGTATTTCGATAAAACCACGGCCGGTTTTTCTTATTTCATCAAAGGGGGGAAAAAAATAAATTGGGATTTGCATAAATAATCGTAGGTTTTCGTCGAATAATCGTATATAATTAGATGTTATTATTGATTTGAGTTCGACTTTAATCATGGTCTTGTCCTAATCAACAACTCTTGGCTAAAGCGTAATCTCAGATTAATCGCGCAATCGTGCGCAACATGTCATTTATCTTGAGGTATCTGACTCCATTGGAATGCAGTTCACTTTGGGATAAAAACTACGGAGTGTAGGATGAATATCTACATCGGCAACTTGTCGTTCGATACGACAGAAGATCAATTACGCCAGGCCTTTGAGGATTTTGGTGAAGTTTCAACCGTCAACATTATTTCGGACAAATACACTGGAAAGCCGAGAGGTTTTGCGTTTGTAGAGATGGCGGTTAAGGACGAAGCCGCCGCTGCCATAAGCGGCCTTAACGGCCAGGAGTTGAACGGTCGCGAGTTGAATGTCAACGAAGCGAAACCGCGCGCCCAGGGCGGCAACCGCCAGGGTGGTAGTAAAGGCTATCGCAAGTCGTACTAACCGCGACATAGCGCAACCTGCGTCGACTCAGGCGCGGGATTGATTTTTAAGAAAACCGGCCCGAAAGCCGGTTTTCTTTTTTCCTCTTTTTACACGGTAGCCAGGAAGGGAACTTTGGAACGCCGTCTTCAGTCAAAGGCCAGACCGGGGACCGCAGGGCTGCAAACCGGTCCTGTCTTTGGCTGTGACAGCAGATAAGCATTGGGATCGTGTTGTATTGCGCCGCTCGGCAACCAATCCCAAAATTCGCCAAGATCCAAACGTATTTTTTCCATAAAGTATTGAGGGATATCCGCCGTTTCCTGTTCGAAGAAGCGCCGGAATGGTCGGTCGGTGTCCAGTTGTCTCCGTATCTCGCTGAAGTATTTGACTCGACCAAAGTGCTCTGACGACAGCCCGCGAACGATATTCAGCCATCTTGGAATTGTCTCTCCATTTGCCAGAAACCGTCGCAGGATCAGACGGGTGGAATACGAGTATTTCGTGACATCGATAATATGATCATAAAACTCCGACCAGGAATAATTTTTCGGTTTAATATTCATCTGGATGTTGCTGAGGAAGTGAAAGGGAAACGGCAGGACTCGATTTGCCTGCTGGAATTTCAGGTTGAGCGGAGCCGCCTGGCCAAAGGCCGAAAGCATCGAATAAGCGGGAAAAGCCCCCGGACTGAGGTCCAGGAATCGCTTGGTAAGCTCGAACGGTTCCGATCCCTCATCACCATCGAGTCCGAAAATGTGATTGGTCTGGACATAGGGGATATATCGCAGGATCATGTTGACATGATCAGCGACCATTTTAACTTTGTCCATTCCCGTATTATTTCCTGTTTTCGACTTTTTCCCCATCTCGAACCATGATTCGATACCCGGTAATAAGGCCTTGAAGCCATTATGCTTCAGTCGTTTTACACGGGCCTCGGAAAGCAGTGACAGGGTTGATTCAGCGATGAAGTCGATGCGGCCCGGTGGAACTACTTCCTCTATGGCCGTCATACATTGATCAAAGCGAACCCCGAAATTCGGATCATGCCACGCCACCCGGGGACGCTTGAATTTACCAAGCAGAAAACGCAGGTCTTCTTTCAAAGCGTCCATAGCCAATGGCTGATAAGGGACGGTGGAGTCGATACAGAAGTCACAGGTATACGGGCAACCCAGACTGCTCAGGAGAGGGACTATTTTGATAAAGGGTGCCTTGCGGAGAGTCCGCTCTATGAATTTCCATCGCTCCCTCACACCCGGCAACCGAACCGGATGGTGATCGGCCGAGAGATGCAAACCAAAGGGCTGCTGTCGGGTACAATCACGCAGGATTTCCATGATTAGATTTTCATCGGTGAATCCCAACACATAGTCGAAGTACTTCTGGGCATCCTGGGGATAGCAGCGGGCGTGAGGGCCCCCAAGGGCAGTGACCGCACCTCGAGATTGAAACAGATTGCTGAGGGCATAGGCCAGCAAGGCGGCCTCGGTGAAGGAACTGATAAAAACCAAGTCCACATTTTCCGGTAATTCTTTGACGAGATTTTCCCGGCCGGTATAGGTAACCAGCGTGACTTCATGGCCCTGACCTTCACACCAGGCGGCGATGACCTGAGGCATGATGCTGACGAAATTGGCACCCATGACGCGCATCCAGAGAGTCCGCGTCGGAGCTTTAGCGACCAGGTCGATAATCCCGATTTTCAGCTTGCGCATCGGACCTCAATTCCACGAATACAAAAATCCGGTACGGACCGGAATATGTGACCGGACAATTATGATCCGATCGACAGAATTCACCCCGCACCCGAGAAATTACTGAAATTCGACGATTATACTCCTTAATCGATAATCTTTGCCGGAGCAAATCATTATACTCGGCATTAAAAGTATGATATTCGGACGGTGTTGTCAATCGGTCGAAGGATTGAAAAGAGGATTAGTCCTTAGGATTGAGGTGCTTTGATTTTATCTTCGAGTTCGAGTTGCGCGATTTTCTGACCATGCCCTCGGTAAGCGCAAAGCTGGCCAGCTCCAGCCGGGTATGGAGAGCCAGTTTATCCAATACATTATGGACATGGCTTTTGACCGTATGCAAGGCGATGTTAAGTTCTGTGGCAATCTCCTTGTTACTCATGCCCCTCGCGATGAGATTAACCACCTCATGTTCCCGCTTGGTTAACCTGACCGATTTCATCAATCGATCTGCTTTACCGCTTTTGACGGCGTACTCCACGATCTGGGAAAACAGCGATCCGGTCAGGGATGGCGGTAACACTTTCTTACCTTCCGCGACCGATCGGATGGTATGTAAAAAGTCATCAATAGTGGCATCCTTGAGGATGAAACCGGCCACACCCGCCTTGACGAATTCGACGACTTCGGTCTGGACCGGGATAAGATCCATAACCACGATCTCAGCCTTTGGATAATCCTTTTTGATAAGTTCCGCGACGCGCAGGCTATTCTGGCTCCTCAATCCCAGATCAAGAAGGACCACCTGCGGCCTGATCTTCCTGGCCTTTGCCAGGGCGTCACCATTGCCGGTGGCCGATTCGACTTTGATATCCGGCTGCTCGTTCAGCATGACGGTGATACCCTCTCGCAAAAGTCGATTGTCCTCTATCAGGAGGACTCGGATTTTCGGCACTTTTCATATCTCCGTATTGAATTGGCAAAAAATAAATAATCGACAATTTGCTGTCAAGCAGAAAATGGATATGCTTAACCGGGAAGTATATATGCGGCAAACAATTCCGGGAAATTCACCGGGTCCAGTCCAGGTTGGTTCCGGCTTTGGCGAAGAAAAGACCAGTCCGAGTATGGGTTGATTTCAGACATATCATGCCCTGACCATAAGTGAGACAGACTATTAGCCGAAAGCAAATATCCAAATATCGTCATATAATTCGCCAATAAATGGAGGAACTGAGATTGAAATAGCAGGAGTGGTGGTTGAGGAGGTTTGGATTTGAGTAGTATTCAACAAATCGGTTAAATATGGCTTAATCTCTCATTCTCCAGAGAAAGGTGTTTTTTTTGGTTAAGACACTTTGAAATCAGACGGCCAGGAAGATCTGGATTTCGTGTTTTATCTGCCCCAGAGCCATTGTAATTGTCAGTCCGCCGCCGAAAGCGGACCAGATAAATTTTCGTCCCGGTTTTAGAGCCTCTCCATTCAATGCCAGCGCCAGAGGAATGGTGGCCGAGGTGGTATTGCCGAACATTCCCGCGGCATCGAGGACCTGACCTCGGAAGCCGAGTTTTTTCCATGATTCGATGATATATTTATTCAAAATCAGATTGGCTTCATGAAGCGCGGCCAGGTCCAGTGAATCGATGGTCCAGCCGGTTTTTTTGAGAGCCGCTTGAATGGCCGGGCCGCCGACCAGCGGGACAATAATGTCTTTGACCATAGCGCCATCCATAGTCAGGCGATTTCGGAACTCGATAATATCTTCCATGGAACCGATCGGGTTTTTGGAGCCTCCTTTCGGGGTCACAATGATATCGCTGTCGCGTCCGTTGGCCCAATTCCAGAATTGCCAGGGTGCGAACCAGTCTTCCTCCGGGTCCACGGCGGTACACCAGGTGGCTGTTCCGGCATCACCAAGAATGGTGGCAAAAGCCCTGTCACGCCAGTTGATGGTATCGCTCATTTTGTCGGCGCCGATGACCAGGAGATTTTTGGCCTGGCCGGAGGAGATCAACAAATAGGCCTGTTTCATGGCGGCCACCCAGGTACTGCAGGCCAGGGAACAATCAAGGCAATGGAATTCCCGTAATGAGCCGTTGTCGGTCGGGGGAATACCCAGGCGGTCCTGGAGTAGAGTTGAATCCGGGGGGCTGTTCAGGTATGACGGGGTGACGGTGCCGAAGACTATGCCATTAATATCGGCGGCCTTTAATTCGGTTTTCCCCAGTATCATTAAAGCCGCCCGGGCGGCCAGATCGATCGTTCCCTCATCGGCGGCGGCAAAGCGACGTTCTTTAAAACCGATGAACCGTTGAATCCATCGGTCACTGGTTTTGTACTGTTTATTTTCAACGGCATCAAGCTGAGGACGGTCATTACGTCTGTTTTCCGCATTGACGCGCATACGTTCCAGCCGAAGCCGGGCGGAAATCCTGCTGTTTGTTAATTTATAGCGAGGCGCGTAAGCGGCTATGGCCATAATTCTCATTCCATATTGCCGCCGTGATTCTTGCTTGATTTCGGTCATTCAGTTTTCAAATCCAATTTGTTCAGGTTAGTAGTTCTAATGGTTTGGCGCTTGTTCACCCGTTAACACCTTCATTATTATTTTATCAGGCAAAAGTGCCGTTTTTTGGAAGAATATACGCAAATTTGAAATAACCAATTGTCCATTTGGCCCATAATTTTCAGAAATGGCTCATTTTTCACGCAGTTGCGGTCTTATTTATGGTTATTTATATGTAATTCGGGTTTCTTTTGCAATAGTAATAATAAGCAATTTGGTGGAAAAATTCCAATGAAACCTGGCGGCATTTTACAGAAATACCGGGATGTCAATCGAATTAACCTACCAGTATTCTTTAGTCTTTATCGGGCTTTATCGGCCGGTTTCGAACAAGGTTTTTGAAGCTCGCAGGCTGCAATTCTGGTAGCGGCTGTAGGCGGCCGCGGCCCTGACCCGGACAGAGTCGGGTGGTTGCCCGGAGGCCCAGGATTCTATGGCGGCGATAAGCGAGTAGGCTTCGGGGGCCATCAAGCCGGTTGTCCATAACAGAGGGCAGGCTCCGGCGCGGTCGATGGGGGCCGTGAAATAGTACTTACTCGCACAGGCCAGGATTATTGTTTCTCGACAGGTTGTATCCTGTCTCTGTGGATATTCCGATAAGGTGAAATCCATAAGGCCATTGTGTCCAACATACGCTATCAATTCGGATTTACCCCCGCATGGAATATCCTTCCCTGAAATTCCGACGGAATCTTTCATTAATCCGGCCGCCGAGGCCAGGAAATCTTCAACCGTTTGTTTTATTTCTTTGCCATCGTAAGCATCGGCAATAATTAAAACGTTGTTATTATTTGAGGCGAAGACACATCTTTCGAGAATGGCTTTGCGCGGGTTATTTTGAGTCTGAACCAAATCCCAATTCCCGGACGCGGATAAAAAGGATTTGACGCCGTATCGGGCTCCCCAGTACAGATTGGTTCGGGGAGACTGACCGTTGCCCAATGGTTCGGGAACCGGGACTATGCCCTGATACCGATTATCGCACAGCGCCACATAGACATGGACAATACGGGTGGAATCACCAAAGCGAGGAGTTTCCGCCCGGCCGGGTGATGCCGTCATCAGTAAGTACAAAATAATGCCGATCCAACCATAACGAAGTGTCGAAAGTCGGCGCCGATATCCCGGGAACTCCCTTGATCCGCAGAAATAATCAGGCTTCATTGTCTAAATCCTCATGTCATCAATTCAATATAATGACGTCATGGGCCGGCCATCATCCAATTTTCCAGCAGGTAATCAACCTGAAATAGTCGGCTGAAATTAATTAGAAGGGGATGTTTATGGCAAAGATTTTTTATACTCGAATCTCTTATTCTGAAATAGAATTTACGGGTCATTTTCCCGGATCGCTTTATGACAGGGCCGGTTCGCAGAGGCCAGTCCATATAATGATCCAATGCGTTGTTTGGCATGGAGTTATGGACAATCGGGCAATCGGCGTGATTTTTAACTGATGGAACCCGACAGATTCACCTGAGGCTTCGAGGCAAAATCAGATAAATCCTGTACGACTAAATATTTATTTCTTTACCAATCATGGCAATTTTTGTATATTCGCGGCAATAAAAAAAACCAGCTTTTTGAGTCTTCTATAAGAGAAAATAAAAACAGATGTTTCAGGTAATTGGCGGCCTGTTGCAGGGCTGTCGTAATTGACTATGTGGGCAACCAATGTAAATGAGGAGCTTGGCTATGAAAACCGTGACAACAGATTTACAGCTACAAACAATCCGGCCGGTGTGGAGGGTCTTTCTGGTGATAACCCTGGTCGTGACATTTTTAGCCGGTTGCCATTATAATCTTAAATATCCCCTGACGGACCGCACCATAATGCAGGCCGCAAGTCAGAAGCCGCTGAATGTCGCGGTGCTGATTCTTGAGGATAATCGCAATGATATCGAGAAAGTGGTATCGGCCAGAAAGGAAGCCGGTGGGACCGATGTGGGCGATTATACCTATGATCGGGATTTCGGGAACCGGGTGGCGGAAGATATTTCCAAAATGCTGGTGAAGCACCTTGAATATTCGCATGCGTTTGATAAAATAACACTGGGCGATAAAGAATCATCAAGATTGGAACAAGGGATGCTTGATAGCCTGGCGGCGGAGCATATTGATGTCGTCCTGACGGGGGAAATAGGGCATTTTTACGGTTATTATAACCAGAGTTTCGGACGACAGATGTTATTCGGGGGTGGACTGGCTTTGGGGCTGGGCATACCAGTAGCCATAATGACGACAAAAACGGAAACCAAGGCATATGGTTTCGAGGAAGTCAAGACAAATCCGCTGGCCATAAGTCTGGCTACATCAACGGGGCTTCTCCTTGGATCATGGATTGAGAGTACTGGTAAACGCAAGATCGAGTGGCATACTCAGCTGGACCTGCAATTGATAAACACCATGACAGGTGAGGTTGTCTGGCAGGGCAAAGCCGAGGTGTACGAAGATGATATTAAGGCAATGCCCGGCCTTAATACGGCCACCAGAAAGCAGGAAGTGGCGGTAAATTCGCTCAGGATGGCTATAAATGATCTTGTCGTTAATCTATCAAAGGCAGAGATAATCCGGAATTAGGATGTCGATCCTGTTTGTTTATTATGCGGCCGGTAATCGCAAGGGGATACCGGCTGTTTTTAATTTGCCCGGGAAACAAAATCATTTCATTTGATTTGAACTCACCGGGTCGAACAAGATGTTACGGGCTTCAAAATGACAGAATTACTTCGACCATAACCAGGCCAGATTCTATATGGTTACAACGACCCCGGCCGAGAGATAATGTATCAAGGTGAAATTGTAAACTTCATCATTGTCGACTCCGCCTTCAAGGATCCGGTAGCCCAGTTTAAAAGCGAGTCTGTTCGAAGCCCGGCCATGGACCGCCAGCAATACATCCTCGGCCCGACCCTGCGGTGCGGCCAGAGCATCGCCTTCCAGAAGCAGGCCAATATTCGATCCCAATGACCAATCCAGAGAGAAATTAATCAGGGGAACGAATCCGGTGTTGGTTTTTTCCGATGATCCTGCGGTGTTTGTAAGTTTGATCGAGGCATCTCGGATTTTAGCTGTCAGTCCCAGACCGAACCGGAGCCGATCCGAATTGACAAGAGCGTATTGGTAGGTTAACCGGTAGGAATCAAAGCGGTAATGCGAATTTATCGGCAGACCGGAGTCGAACCGGGTTCCATTGAAGTCAATATCGCGGTCCACCGTTCCGGAGGCCTTAAGTCGTAGGGGGGCCAGAAGTAATGATAATTTCTGCCGTTCACTGAGGTCTCCGGTAAGGCGGACTCGAATGAATCCCGCCGCATCGGAGTTAAGGTCATCCGAAAGAGAAATATTCGTGCCCCCACGTCCGGGTATTCGAACATCATTATAGCCGGTGAAAGCCACGCCGCTCTCCAGATCAACAGACCATTCAGCCCAGGTTTCGCCGGCAGGGAAACCAAGCAGGATGACTACCGCAACCAGACCAAAAATATTAGTTTTCGACACTTTTATCCTCCCGGATTTTGGTTTATAGGACATTTAAAATCTCATCTCGATTTTGATAAACAAACGGATTTCGAAAATGTTCAATTTTGCTGGAAATACTCCGGGGTTTTTATAATCCGGTGAAACGGTTAATAACCACCATTTTCATATGGTTACGGATTGCATATGGATAGTCCATCGAAGGCGGTTGGCCGGTGTTCTCTGTTACCAGCCGGGCTTGCTGTCAATTATCGATCAGGGCGAGGGGACGCCATGATCATAGACATCCACCCGTTTCATATCGCCGTCGGCGGTCCAGAGAATCCAGACACCATGTTTTTTGCCATCGACCATACGGCCGACATAAAACTCAGTATTTTGCAGATTCCATTCAATCCACAGATCGTTTTCAATATTATGATAGGGTTCCTGTCCGCCGACGAGCCCTTCAATGCAGGGAGAATCAGTGGTATCGTGAATAGGAAGCAGCATCAACCCATCGACATAAAACCGCTTTGCCACTATCGAAAGACAGGGATTATTGTATTCACCATTGATGTTGTTGGTGGTTGTGTACCAGGTGCATAATCCATGAAGCTTATCCTGTCGATAATGGAGGGCCGTTCTCATGGTACCATTCGGATTCCAGACAATATGATCGCCATGCTTGAAACCCGCTTTATAGGATATTTCTTCCACTCTGCGGCCGGTGCTATCCCAGTGAACCCAGGTACATGATTCTTTATCACCAGTGTACCGACCATCCCATCCCATACGGCCATTTTCGTACCAGGAGCGATAGAATCCGGTTTTGCTGGTTTTTTCATTTCCCCCAAAGGTTACCTGCTGGTATTGCTGATGCAATTGGCCATTCGGGTAGCGGGTTTCAACGGTGTCAACGATGGTTTCCCACCAGGCGAAGGTACTGGTGGGCATTATGATCAGAAATAAGTAAGTGATCAGAGTTTTAAGCATAGGTTTTTCTTTCCTTTATTGTCTACGGTCGGAATATTTTGTATTATTCGGAATTCATGGCGCGAAGTCAATGGAATATATCATGTGCGGAAGCAGTCGGACCGGCAGTCCTGATTTACGGAAAAACGGACCGGGTGATATTGTGATTGACTTTATGATATTTTGTCAATCTTCAAGCGCTGCCATTCGATATCAAGTGCTCCGCGGTCGGGGACGATACTGGAATGGCGATAATGGAAAAACCGGGGCGATTTTTTAATTTCGCCCCGGTTAACCAATGATCGTGCCATCCGGCATCACCGGTAATTATCAGACAAAGGCTGAATTGAATTTCTGGCGTGATGTCTGCCACCCTGGATATGGCTCACAACCATCATGACCAGCGCCAGACTCACCAATCCAATGGGCCACAAGGTGACTCCGGGCAGGATGAGGTAGAGGGCGAAAAAGACAGCCAGAACGGCAAGAATGGCGATGCCCATATAGCCTTTGTTCCTTCTCTGGTAACGTTTCATCGTTGAACCTCCTTCTTAAAAATGAAACATATTGTTTAGCTACTATACAATACGAGAAAAAAAATATCAGGTTTCACTTCTTTTATCAATTCCCTGCTCAAATAAATCAAGAAATCGCACAAGTATCCTGAATTGCTCCGGTCGAAGGGATTCGACAAAGGCAAGCAATTCACGATCGACGTCGTCATGCATACGCTGGTGTGAATAGAAAGCGATCTTGCCTTTATTGGTAAGTTCAAAAATCACTCTGGTGCCACTTCCCGGGTCTTGTTTTTTTGTTATAAGTCCTTTGTTAACAAGTTTTTGGGCCATTTGAGATATGGCTCCTCTGGTGACCCCGCCTCTTTTGGCCAGATCTGTTACGCCCAGGCCGGGATTCGGTCCGATAAGCGTGATCAGATGCACTTCGGCCGGATAGAGGAACTCCTCGAGCCCGTAATGACGCGGCTTTTTCTGGTTATCAACGTACTTGTTCAGAATCCTTAGAAGAACTTCGCCCAGTTTATCTTTTCTGTTTTCCATTTAAATATTGTATAGTGGCTAAACAATAATGTCAAGCAAAAAATCAAGGTAATCAGGGTTTTATATTCGATTTCTCGGCATTTTCATAGATGGCCCGGCCTTTCCTGACCGTGTCCGATAATATTGTAGTATCCAAATTCTGGTGAATGCGGGGAGGCTGTAAATTATTTTACGGCACCTGGAGTTACAGTATAATATGTTTGAATTGCAGTTATTTCTTTATAAGGCTGAAGATATTATTTAAGGAGGCGAAAAGGGCGTCGGTCTTTTTATGATTGACAGATATGATTGACAGAGATTATGTTACGCATATCGAATTAATCTTAACAAATCAATCACCCCTGTAATCAGGGGGGCAATGGCCTGATACGGTGGTGGCAAACAATGGGAGTGGCGCGCAAATGGATTTCATTCAGACTCAATCGCTGTTCTGGGTAATATGGCTACTGACGGTGGCCTGCGGCGTGATATTTATAATTAAATGCAAGGGGACCCAAAGCGCCGTGCTGGGTGGAATAGGTTTTGGCTTATTCGTGGCGATACCTATTTTGGTGCAAATCCTTGTGATGTTCGGTTTCGGTTACTGGAGTTTTCCATATGTCTTCGATCTTCTAAGGATCGGGGGTTGGGTGCTGTTACTGATAGCGTTTATTAAACTCCCGGACCGGATTATGGCCAAGACATCGTATGCCGGGCCGGCGGCTTACGCGTCCGGAGATCGGAGCGGTAGTATGGCATCCGCTCAGTCGCAACCCGGGGCCGCCCCGGCCGTCCCGCAACAGGTGTACCAATGGCCCGCCGGCGGGGGACCGAAATTTATTTCCAAGGGCCTGTATATCGGGTCGATCCTCGGTGGTGCGGGGGCCTCAATGCTTTTCAGCGCCATAGCTTTCGGTTTTATGAGTGATTATGAAGAGGAGCTGGCGGTACCCTTCTGGATTCTGGCTTTTCTTACAATGATATATGTGGCGGTGATGTTGTTTATCCTGGTGCATCGTCTCTGGACCGCCATCCAGCCGGGCCATCCGCGAACGACTCCCGGCAAAGCGGTCGGTTTCCTGTTTATCCCCCTTTTCAATCTGTACTGGGTTTTTCAGGCTTATTATGGCTGGGCCAAGGATTATAACCGGTATGTGCAGACGGCCGGGATACAATCGCCGCCGGTGTCAGAGAATCTGGGTTTGACGGTATCGATTCTGGCGGTGGCGGCCAGTATTCCGTATGTCGGTATTCTTCCGGCGCTGGTGAACCTGGTATTTATGGGGATATTCTTTTCTCAGGCTATCGATGGTGCGAACGGGTTATTGCGGGTTTATTCATCGCAGTCTCAGGCCGGTTGAGAATATCGTACTAAAGAAAGATTTGGTGTCGGTTAATTGGGATAAGCGGCATTGTCTCATGCAGTGTCATTTTATAAGATTGACCGGGAAGCGCTATTTACGCTTTATAAGGAGGATATTGAGAGGTAAGGATATAAATCTATTGGGATTTTGCTATTGGATAGTTGTGGAATCTCAAAAATCTTTTCCTGATTTATATTTCAATCTCGGTTAAACGGGCGTTTTTCCATGGTGGCTCAACCATGGGCAGGGACATTGCAGAAACGCAGTAATGAAGCCATTCTCTATTTATCGAATTTCAAAATTAATTCGTAGGTTCAACCTGATGAACAAAGGGATGACGTGTAATGGCTAAGGCTCACGGTGCCTTTGGGGAAATGGCAAAGACTCGAATCCCGGTTGATACGTCAAAATCCCGGTTGGTCGTATCCATCGTATATGCTGTGTTAATAGGCTTTTTATTACTTGAAAAATTCCTCGCCGAATATTACTTTCATAAGGTCGATCACTTCAGTTGGCCGACTTACAAAATGATGCTGCCACTGGCCCTTATTCTTCCTTCCGCAATAGCCATAGTCTTTTTCAGTTTTATTTATGGCGTTGGATCTATATCCAAACCGCCAAAGGAGGAGGTTAAGGTAGAAATTGTCTATACGCTTGTGACGCTTTATCTTGCGTACGTCGTGGGAATCTTCCAAGAACTACCGTTTGCTTCGTTTTTGGAGCATACTTTGGTCTTTCTCTTTTTGGTTCTTTGTCTTCATTTGCTATACAGATACACTATCAGACGTATTCATGATAAATATGCCGGTTTACTTTCAGACTGGGTGGTGGCATGTTTTCTGCTGGCGCTTGCCTGCTTCGGATTTTACAGAGCCGTCCATACATATGTCGGGCCAAGTCCCGTGTTGCCGTCGCTATGGCAATTAAATGCGTTCCTGGAGTACTGGAAAGACATTATTTTATATACGTTACTTGGTTGTGCTCTTTTACAGGGAATGTATAGGCTGATGCTTTTCATTGAGGGGGATACTGCGCATAATTATCCACGTGGAACACGCGTGACGATCGTTGGTTGCTACTTCACCGTGGTAGTAATATCCATCGTTTTATTCTTCGGTGTGGGTGATCTGCTGTACCTCGGGAGTGCTAGGTATGGTCAGTTCAATACATATCAACAAGAAGTTGTGAGAACACACATATATTTGCGAGATTTCACCCTATTATTTTTCATTGTATTAAATTCTGCCTGGGTAATGTACCGGCTGATGATTGTATATCCACGAATTCACCCACCCAAGAAGCGCCGAATCGCCTTACCTAAACCACAATCCCACGATCAGGGTAAGGAGAATGCATAAATAATTTTGGGAGGCGTATGGTATATACAGGGGACCTATATTATTTGCCATTTTAATTAAAGTCTATCATCCTGCCAAGCGGAATGCTGAGTGCACAGGACATATATTCACAGTTATAACATACTCGTCGTCATTAATGAAAGGACTTTATTCCCCATAATATGAATTTTTATATTCCTTGGCCGAAATTTTTGCAGGCTCTATACCCTTCTATTTACCTTTTATTATATGTCCTTGTACCAAGCTCTTCCTATGTCCTTATCATAAGGTGAATCTATAACCCCGACTATCACTCTTTTGACGGGTGTCGGCGTAAAGAAGGTTTTCCAAACATATTTTTCACGGTACTCATTAGCTCGTTCTATGGTCCCCTGAAATCGGTTATCAAACCATACATATAATTCTGATGCCCATAAGTTATTTTTCAGACTGATATTCCACCCTTGTGGCAGTTTTTCCACCTTTATGTCGATATCTCGTATGATACCTTCGTATTTTGCGGGTGGAGCGACAGAGAGATTCCTGTCATCGTATTTATCGTTGCTATTTGAATTATTCTTCTTTGTATCACAGGAAAGCAGCAACAAGGTAAAGAATACCAATAGTACCGGAAACTCTGAATATCCTTTGATAATAGATGCGTGAGGCATAATGACCTGACTCCTTTCTTGGCCTTTTTTCATTACGGGTAGTTACAATCAAGTATTTCCGGATGCCCGAGTATATAAACATCGAGTCAATTGCTGTCTTTCTCAGCAGGGAATTTCGGATACGGTAATACTTTAATACCCGACTCCCGCAATTGTTTTAGGACAGCGCCAGAGGTTGCGGCTCGAAAGTACCCAGCCGGTAACAGCGGCACCAGATTTTTCAAGACTTTGCGGGCTGTGTCGTAATTCTCTATATTACGAAGATCCAGAATAACATTGAAATCGGCCGACATATCGTGCGCTTGAAGTGAATCAAACCATTGTTGTAGTTTTGGCTGTGATAACGAGTCAACCCGTTTAAATTCCATTTCGCCCCGGTATCGGCACCAGATTTCATTGTCAAGGATGAAAACCTGCCGGTCTTGCATCAGCAATGGTTCCTGCTCCATAGCATGCATTTGTCCGGTATCGGACATCCGCCAATCGGGGTTTTGAGGTTCAGGAAGCGCCTGAGTGTTTTGTGCTTCGCCGTCGGCGTTATACTTGGTGATCTTTGTGGCAACAAAATTACCGGTGGAGTCGTAATAGCCGATAGTGACCCGCCTTTTCGGGTGTGATTCGATCGACTTTCCGCCTATGGGATCGGAACCTTCAACAGGTGTGGGAGATAGCCGCGGATTTCCGGGGAAACTCACCACGGAATCGCCAACCGTTACCCAATAGGTCTTGGCCGTCTGGCCCCGTCCGCCTCCCCGTATTTCAAACACAAGACCGCTGGTGTCGTTGGGAGGGATAACGACCTTCAGAATGAAATCAGTCGGTTTCCCCGAGTCAGCGGGGGCTTTCATCGAAGCCGGTCCGGTATAGGTCAGGTGATCGGTTTCGACCACCTCAAGTGTAATTTCATCGCAGGGGATCTCAGGGGTTATTGTCACGTGTAGAGTTATCGGAGTGCCGACCTGTCCAGAAGAAACAGGGTCAGCCGATAGAGTGAAGGGAGGCAAAATCAGAGACATCTCGGCGCATGGCGAGTAGGAAGCAAGGCCGAGGATGATAATCCAGGATGTCACCGCAACATGCAAAAGGAATCCGGCTATATGCCGCATTGGCGAATTGAGGATAATATTATTGTACAATGTAATAATTCTTCAATGATAATTTTATTCCGTAGTCACCGTAACAATAACCGGTACAATTAAAATAAATCGGTTCTGTCGATATGTCAATCTTAATTTTAAAGACAGGGGAGGATTGAAAAATGTGTCTTAATGATTTTTAAGTGACATAAGATTACGGGTCCCTGATTCCTCATAACTCCGCTTCTATTCAGTTTTATTTTCTATTTCAGATCACAAACAATTCAACACCAAGGCTACCTAGCGAAGCCGCCGCCTGTTCTGAAAATCTAGATGGGTAGTCTGCGCTCTTTATCGCTTTGAATTCTATATACCTGACCGGAACCATGGACAACCAGCCGGCCATTGTCCACCTCCAGCATTGTATCTTCGTCAATACCCAAGCCGGTCTTTATCATGCCGCTGTCCACCGCGCGGATAAGAGGGGTTATTGTGCCCCATTGGCCGCAATGTATATCTATCGAGAATGGAGCCAACCCCAATCCATCGCGGATTTCAAGATTATTCGGATTTTCGGAGACTTCCTCATCAATAACAGGGACGCCAATACCGTTTATATTCAATAACCAGCCGCCGACCATCGCCTGCCGGGCGGCGATGGCCAATCCGGTCGAACCCCCCCCCATAGGGTAACTGCCGGTCGATTATAAAATCTTTAAGGCGGCTGTCCAAACAGAGCATTTACTGGTACAAAGAAATCAATCCGCCGCATATAAATATCCCGGTGGGATTAACCGATGCCAGCGATTCCATGATTATGGGGCGGTTTTCGGAGATGAAGATGGTGAAGAATTCATTGAAAGCGACCGACAGGTATTCGAACGGTTCCCGATACTTTTCGCCTGATTCCTCCCGGTCGGATTCATCCTCAAGGGCGATAATCTGAATAATTCTGCGGCCGGTATCGTTTGTTGATGCCTTTATAAAAGGGTCATAGGTTTGGCCAAAGGCTTCCTGGCGCCAGCCGGCACCGACAAGAAACAGCTTATTTTTAAATGCTTTCTATACATACCGGGAATTTCAGATCAATGGAAAAGGGCTTACGTAATAAAAATCAACCACTTACAACGTCGCGTGATAAAATCTTGACGGTCTTTTCGAATTCCTTAATTCCCTTCGACATCCCATTCTTCCCAAACGATTTACTGATTTCAATTGATCTTATCCTGTTCCTATATTCCCAATTTGCCCCATGCGGCTGTATTATAAATTGCGGCAGAATAGCGGCAGAATGATCATTTACATTCCGCTGAGTGTGGTTTAAAAGTGTCAGTGCAAAAATGTTTTCAGACAGACTATTGCCTTACGGCAGGTGTTATTTTCCCAATATTACCGGTTAATTGACAGCAATATATTAATATTTCAGATTGCACCAAGTAATCAAAATCGTTGCTCCAATTTTTGTGGAATAGGATCCATGCCTGACTTCTTTTGGAATTATGCAGAAAGTCCCGGCCGGATATATCCTGCCCTGACTCTCGTAGTCACCTTCAAGTATATAGTGCAATTCTGTGTTTAGATGAGAATGGGCCTCCATACTCCATCCCGGCGGTATTTTCAGGAGAATTGCCCGGGGTGCCACGCTGTCACCCTCATTAAGCACTTTTTCTTCGGCGCCCATCCCGTAACCTTCGGCTGGCCGCCAACGCAAGTCATTGGTTTTTATGCAAATCGGATTCATTTTTATACCTCCTTATTTTTTGATCATCTTTCCCATTCTAAAATATCCCGGAAGCAAGTATTCCTCGCCTTTGTAGGCGACAGTTATCAATTCCCCTTCTTCGAGCATTTTCTTCAATATACCCGATTTGACAAAGTGTTTTTCAATTTCCTCCGCCTGTTGCCGGCGCAAAGGATGACGCGAACCGATCTCCAAAACTGCCTGCCTGGCATCTGAGAATTCACTCAGTCCGAATTGTCCCGATTCCAACCCCGCCACCGCTACGGCTTGTCCGATTATTTCCTGCGCTTTTAGAATATCCTCAGGATCAGACGGCTGTACCCATGGTTCTGCCGGCGGACGAATCGGAGTGAGTATATATACCCTGTCCGGGTTTACCCTATCGATGGCGTTCTTGATGCTGTGTAATTCATTTTCGGTGTCATTGATCCCCTTGACCAGCATGACCTCGACCCAGAATTGCCCGGAATACGAGTGACGGAATTCAACCATACCTTGAAGCATAGTCGCGAAATCTATATCCCGATGAGGTCGGTTGACGGCTTTGAAAGTTTTTTCGCAACCGGCGTCCAATGTGGGAATCACAACATCGGCTTCATTTAAATCCTCTCTGACATCCTTGCGGAAAAGCAATGAACCATTTGTAATTACGGCGGTGGGAGTATGTAGCTTATCCTTGGTCTTCCGGATTAGCCAGCCCAGGTCTTTGCACAAAGTGGGTTCACCGTCACCGACAAAGGTTATGAAATCGGGCTTTGCTTTAGGGCTTTTAGTTACTATCTCCGCCAGGATATCTTCCTTTGGGAAAAAACTTTCTCTGGTCACCTGTAAACGGGTCGTCCTACCCAGCTGGCAATAGACGCAGGTGTAGGAACAGGTTTTGGGTGGAATCGGGCTGACTCCAAGAGACCGCCCGAGCCGTCGCGACGGAACCGGACCATATACATACATTACATTTACCTTTCTTTTCGCATATGAGCTTTTATACCATCATACGCCATTACAGCCAATTGCCGAAATAAAAAATTGTACCCACAACCAGACCCGCAATAAGATTAATCGCTTTGACCAGCAGAAATCCGCGGCGTGAATGGGCCAGCAGTGGCAGCATACCATGACCGTCCTGAACGATGGAACTGGCCAGAAGCACGGCAAAAGGGACTACGCCCTGGGCATATAAGGTAACAAATAACAGATGTGGACCGGATTCAGGTATAATTCCGAGGAAGCAGGCAAACAATAACACGATAAACGCATTGGCCTGAATGGACTTATCCATATGCAGTTGCTCGATAATGATATGGGAAGCCAGAAGGGCCCCCATGGTCCACATGAAAACGCCCGGAATATGCTTCCGGACAACATGATTCCAGAGGTGCTCCTGGAGGAAATGCTCGGGAACGGTGACTGTTATAAAAAGACCGGTCAGGCCGGTTATCAATAAGGTTATACGTTTCCAGTCCCACGCCTGCGGTCCAATTGAGCCGATGGCCAGACCCAGCACAAACAAAACCAGAGCCAAACTCAAAACGCCTCTGGCGATGGATAAGCGGCGCCATTGGTTAAGGATTTCACTTCGGGGGAAACAATTGCAATATTCCGGCTCATGGATTTCCAGTTGACAGCATTTCTCCAGACCGTTATCAAATCGCTTGGATACAATAAAATCGGTCAGGTACCCGACCACCAGGGCGATAACAATAAGTATGGCATTAAGCAGAAGAGCTTTTTCAGGAAACAAAACCAGCATGACGAAGGCTTCATCACCGCTGGTAGCTATCATAGTCGCCGCCAAAGCCCCCAAAGTTACCACCCGGTGGGAAAACATGGCTACCATGGCAAAGGCTCCCAGACAACCCGGCGTGGCTCCCAGCACCACCGCGATAAGATATTGCATCCACCTGTGGCCGCTCAAACCCTTTTGCCAGGATCCCCTGGTGACAACATTAATATACTCAATAACCAGCATCATCAATCCGACAAAACCGGTTATCATAAGGGTTTTTCCCAGAATGTCAATCAACATGCCTTGCTCTTCTTACCAATATTAATTCAGTTTACTTGTCAGTATGCATTTCCGGCAACCAACCCAGATTTGCCCCGTATTGCTGCGCCAGGGTCGGTACGAAAGGTTTGATATCCAATAAGGGTGTCTCGTCCACAATGTCAATGTTTGAAATATATAGGAAGTTATTTTCAGGGCTGTCAAGATGAACCACGGACAGCCCGATTGGATGGGGACGATCCGGCATCTTTTGGTAAACACACTATGTAAAGAATCACGGCGGGAAGGTTTTACCTTCAACGTAAAATCATTGGAGAGATGTAAGTGGTAAACAAGAATGATATGGGGGAATTTCTGTAAATTGGATAGCCCATCTTTATAATCAGGCTGTAAAACTATTATTCCCCCGATCTTTCCTGATAATCCGGGCTGAGGAGGTGTTTTTTCTTCATTCTTAAACGGCGAATGAATTATTCCAATAGGCCGGTATTGTATATTTTTCATTTTTGTCCTCTTATGACGACAAATGATCCCTGACCATACCCATCTTTGACCGGTTCAATGCCTTTGATTTCGCTTAAGGGATGAAAAATGGTTTGGACAAAATTAAAATCTTTGAAGCCGGCTTGCTCCAGGGCTGTTGCTACTTCATCAGCGGAGTAAAAAGTAGCCATCCTGTAAAACTTATTATTTTTTTTATACTTTTCATACAATTTGCCAAGCAGAGAATTTTTGTCAATCAAGCCGATCACGAAATGCCCGGTCGGTTTTAATATTCGGCGAGTCTCGCGAAAAGCGTCGGTGACATCATCCAGAAAGCAAATAGTCGTTACCATCAGAACCAGATCAAATTGCTTGTCGGCAAAAGGTAATTCTTCGGCAACACCTCCCACCACTTGAATCCCCCTTTGTTCCGCTATTTTGCGCATTGGCGCTGATGGTTCCAGCCCCAGCTTAATACCCAGTGGAGCGGCAAAGCGGCCTGTGCCCACACCAATTTCAATTCTTTTTTCGTTTTCGGGTAATTGTTTCCTTACCGCATGAAGTTCCGATATATAGGCGAAGTGATTTTTCTCGAACCAATCTTCGTATTCCGACCAAAACCGACTAAACGGCTCAATTCTTGCCATAATCAGGCATATACCTCCGGCTCCATATTATACGGTATGATCCAAGGTGAAACTCACCCGCTTTAACTCTTTCCGGCGGAGGTTTGGCAGGCGGCATTGTCTATTCTGGCCCTGAACCAACTCCTATCCGCCGCATAGTGACGCTTTTTGCATTTTTTACGGCTGCCACACCAGCAGAGATCATTGCGACCAAGATTAACGGCTGATTTTGGAGGACGATTAAAAAACTTGTTGAAAAATGCATGAGGTCGGTTCTTTCCATAGCCGCCCCGCTTTGGGCCATGCGGGGCAGCTATTCAAAAGGCAATTCCTTTAGTAACATCAAAAGTAATTTCACGTTTTACCTTTCGCGTTGCACTATTCATCAGTCATTCCGTGTAAAAGCCAGATCCTTGCATCGCCAGCAACCCTGCTGTTCGAAATCCTTATTAGGATCGACACCTTTGTCGCAAAGCCATAGGCAGCCGTCTTTGTCGCGGAAGACTTCCATGGGTCTTGCTCCGGGATGATACACACCCTGACCCATTACGGGCTTTTCATTATTCTTTTCAATCATTCCAATCACCTCCTTATTATTTTAATACATTTTTGAATGCTTCAAGAAATATTGTCATTCAGCCTTAATTATCAGTAGTTTAGTTGTCTCGGACCGGTGGCTTCCGATCCAGCCAAATCAACCATAAGCTGGTTGTAATCTCCGCGATTTGTTTTGACAAAAACGCGCGTATTGCCCACCACAACTACTGAGTATTTACTTCCCCAGACCGTCCATCCAACCAATGATCCATAATCGCGCGGCATTTTCTGATTAAGCGAATTAAGAAAATCGCGGCAGGTCTGATTTTGACGGACACAGAATTCAGCGCTTTCCATCAAATCCTCCGGTATTTCACCCACAATTCGGATGACCTTGCCGTCCTCAGAAAACTGCCCGGCAGCGACAACTCCATTTAGTCTCATCAGTCTATCAAGCCCAATCATTCTGGACCTCCTTTCGTTTTTCTCCTTCCATATTAGATACAATCATAAAGGATGCCAAAATTCCCATCCAAATCGGCAATTTGATATAACTAATATGCCCCCAATGTCTTATTACAATTGTGTTATTTCTAAAAGGGGCAAATATATAGATGGAGCAAGACAAATCGGGCATTATTGCACGAGGCAGGTTTTTTATTCGTGCAAATATGCAAGCTGATATTTAAGCGATATTCAGCCTTTTTCGTCAGGGATTTTAAGTCTAAGTCGCTTGATTTTTCTATATAGGGTAGAAGGATTTATGCCAATTTGTTTGGCGGTATCTTTACGTGACCAGTTATTTCGCTTTAAGGCGGCAATCAGAAATAAGGATTCCATTTCGTTCATGGAGGCGGCTATTTCAATGACCGGTATCGATCTTTTATCCTGCAAATGCATCGGCAAATGTTCAGGTTTGATTATGCCCTTGGCGCAAAGGACGAAGGCATGTTCAATTATATTTTCCAGCTCGCGGATATTCCCCGGGTAATTGTAGTTCATGAGTATCTCAAGCACAGGCGGGGAAACTCCCGGGATGTCTTTGTTGCGGAGGCGATTGAATTGCTCAATGAAGTGATCTATTAATAACGGAATATCTTCTCTTCTATCACGTAAAGGGGGCAGGTTGATTTTTACAACGTTTATTCGATAGAATAGATCGGTGCGAAATACGCCCTGCGAAACCAATTGATCCAGGGGGTTATTTGAAGCGGTGATAATTCTGACATTAGAAGGGATGGATTTGGCGGCGCCCAGCGGTTCAAACTCCTTTTCCTGGAGAACACGCAGTAACCTGACCTGCATGGCCTGCGAGATATTGCCTATTTCATCAAGGAATAAGGTGCCGTTTTCTGCGAGCGCAAAGCGCCCTTTTCTGTCCTTTTTGGCGTCGGTAAAAGCACCCGCGACATAGCCGAAAAGTTCAGACTCAAGAAGATTATCCGGAAGAGCCCCGCAGTTTAATCCTATAAAGGGACCTGCTTTTCTCGGGCTCAGGTTATGTAATGCCCTGGCCACAAGCTCCTTTCCGGTCCCGCTTTCGCCCTCAATCAGAACCGGACTGCCGCTCTCGGCAATGGTAGGGAGAATCTCAAAGAGTTCCTGCATTACCTTGTTGCGACTTATCATCCCTTCATGTGTGAATTTCCCTTCAAAATCGTTATGAAGCTTCCTGGCCAAATCAAGATCCCGAAATGTTTCGACCCCCCCAATGATTTTGCCTTTTTCATCTTTCAAAAGGGCTGTCGAAATACTAATGGGAACGCGCCGCCCATTTCTGCTGGTTATGCAGACCGGCTGATTGATAACCGGGTTTCCGGTAGCAAAAGTTTTTTTGAGGGGGCAGTTGGCGTCGCAGGCGTTGGTTTGAAAAATCTCCCGACATGGTTTTCCCAGCGCATCCTGGACTTTAAATCCCGTGATTCTTTGGGCGGCCTTATTTATGAATGTGATGTGCCAATCTAAATCGATAGTAATGACACCATCGGCGATACTATCGACAATCGTCAACAACTTTTCGCAGAGTGATTTTTGATCTTTCATTGGCATCTCCAATCATTATGCCTGACGTTAAATCATACACATCTATAGAGATAAAATCAACCAAAAATGATGCTAAAGACTCGGGATGTGAGTTGAGGACCAACCTGTCGTCACATGCATACCAACCATAGCCATTGGTATAACATGATGATATGATTCATGTTACGCTGTCTCATAAAAAATATTTCGACAAAATATTATTTTGGGCTTGACAAGTGCCGATTATATATATATGTATATACGTAGTAACGAATAAAGGAGTATATGAATACAGGAGATGCTGAAATATTCGAAATGCATGCCGAGTTTTGCCGGATGATTGCCAGCTCCAAAAGGCTGATGATTATCGAGTTGCTGGCCAGGAAAGAAATGAGCGTCAGCAAAATTGCCCAAGCGCTCGGTTTGCACCAGAGTAATATCAGCCAACATCTGAGAGTCCTTAAATCTCAACATATAGTCGAACCACGCAAGGAAGGACAGACGGTCTATTACCAGCTGACCAATATCAGGCTGGCCAAAGTCTGTTCTGATATAAGATCAATACTATTGGAAGGAATGGAACAGAGGGGAAAGAAGGCAAAGGGATTAATCAAAAGCAGGACCTGATATTTTTTTTATAATTTATATGCAATAATTCGCAGATACGCTTATACGCACAAGATAAACTATTAAAAAAGGATAAAAGGATGAATACCGAGGAGCTCAAAGCACTAGAAATTGACAAGGTTGTTGACGCGCGGGGGACAGCCTGTCCGGGACCACTGCTGGAAGCGAAGCGGGGAATGGCTGATGTATCAAGGGAAGGAATTTTGGAAGTGCTTTCATCTGACGAAGGGACTAACGACGATATTCCTCTTTGGTGTAAAAAAGTCGGACACGAATACCTTGGCAATATAGAAGAAGCCGGATATTGGCGTCTATTTGTGCGCCGGATGAAATAATGTCGGCGGGGAATTCAAATAGCAGCAGGGTTCCGAGGATTTTGGTATTTTCCACCAACAATATCTCTGATCCTGGAATCGATATGGCCGGCGGTTCCCATATGTCTTATTCACCCGCGGTGCTTGTGATACCGGTTCCCTGTTCCAGCGGTATCAAGCCATCCTGGGTGCTTCACGCAATTGACGCGGGTTTCGACGGCGTTTTCATAGCCGCCGACGGGACTGATTGCGCTTATTTGCAGGACTGCACGAAAAGGACAGGTGAAATCGTTCAAAAGGCACAATCGCTATTGGAAAAACACGGACACGACCCGCGACGGCTCAAGATGGCCGCAATTTGTTCGGTTTGTGCTGAATCATTCCAGTCGCATATGGATAAATTCGAAGCGGCATTGATGAAACTCAATTCAACGGAAGAGAAGGTTGCTCAATGACCTTTATCTTTGAATGTGCATATGATGTATTTCACGAATTGCCGTTTACTCCTGACCTTTCAGCAAAAGGTATGAAGACATGAACTACGATGCTTTGGTTATTGGGGGCGGCATTGCGGGGATGGAATCATCACTCACTCTGGGTGATATGGGGTACAAGGTACTACTGGTGGAAAAGGAGGCCAGCATCGGCGGCAAGATGGTTCTCCTCAGCAAGGTATTCCCGACTCTTGACTGTGCCAGCTGTATCTCTACACCCAAAATGGCCTCCACCGCTCATCATCCCAATATAACCGTCGCCACTTCCAGTGAGATTGCTAAAATAGTAAAACAGGATAAAGGCGGTTTTCTGGTTAAATTTAATAAAAAACCCACCTTTGTAAATTCGGCGGCCTGCACCGGATGCGGAGAATGCGAGCGAGCCTGTACAGTAGCCAGAATCGATCCCTTCAATTTCGGTTTGGTTGCCCATCGAGCGATACATATTCCCTTTCCCCAGGCGGTTCCCAAAAAGGCGGTCATGATACGCGAGGGAACGTCCCCATGTTCTTATGCCTGCCCAGCCGGGGTCAAAGCTCACGGTTACGTTTCGCTGGTTCGCAGCGGCAAGTATGAAGAGGCTTTTCATCTGCACATGGAAGATGCTCCTCTTCCCGGCAGTCTCAGCCGGGCCTGTTATGCTCCCTGCGAGGGCGAATGTACCAGGGGCAAACTGGAGGGAGCCGTTTCTATCCGCGCCATCAAGCGGTTCATGGTAGACTATTATTATCAAAGGCATCCCGAACCTGAATATATGGCACCGGATACAATTGCTGACAAAAAAGTGGCCGTGGTCGGCTCCGGTCCGGCCGGGCTTTCGGCCGCTTATCACCTGGCTCGTCGCGGGTATCGAGTTACGATTTTCGAATCGGCGCCCCTGCCCGGCGGTATGTTACGTTATGGGATTCCGGCTTACCGTTTGCCTAATAATGTGGTTGATCGAGATATTAGGAATGTCACTGCCCTGGGTGTTTCCCTTAAAACAAATGCGCCCATATCCTCGCTTGCTCCTCTCAGGGAACAGGGATTCGACGCGACCTTTCTGGCTTTGGGGACTATGGAAGGGATGAAGATGTCTATCGAGGGTGAAAATCTCGATGGCGTGACCGACTGCATGACATTTCTCAAGCAGGCGAATTCATCAAACGGAATAGACTTAAGTGGAAAGACGGTAATGGTAATCGGCGGGGGCAATGCGGCCATTGATCCTGCAAGAATGGCAATCCGGGCGGGTGCCGCCAAAGTCATTATTCAATATCGCCGCAGTCGGAATGAGATGCCGGCGCATGATTGGGAGGTTACCGCGGCTCTGGAAGAGGGGGTGGAGCTGCAGGTTCTCAAAACCCCAAAAAGATTTATCGGATCGAACGGCCGGCTCGAAGCGGTCGAAAGTCTGGCTATGAAACTCGGCGGGCCGGATGACAGCGGGCGGCGCCGGCCGATTCCGGTGGACGGATCCGAACAGAGTATCCCCGTTGACCTGGTCATACTTGCGATAGGTCTGAAACCGAGCACGTCGCCGTTTGCCGGTGAACTCGATCTCAATCGCAACGGTACCATTAAAGTTAATGAGGAAACGCTGCAAACATCCCAATCTTCGATCTTTGCCGGAGGTGATGCCGTTACCGGTCCGTCCATGATTGTCAGCGCCATCGGTCAGGGAAAACGGGCGGCATTTTATATTGATCGTTATCTGAAAGGCGAAACGCTTAACGGAATCACCTTCGATAATAGACTGCCGGCGGTAACGGCGGCTTCAGTTCTCTCGAGATTCCCCTCCGGCAACGGCGGTAATGGCTACGGACATGACAAAATCCTCCCTGTTGTTGGAATGGCAACACCGCGGCCTTCGATTTCGAAACGAATCCCTGTTGAAAAGCGAGAGCTGCCGGCAGGGGAACGAATTAAAAACATGTCCGAAGTGGAGCTTCCCATTACCGAAGAGGAGGCACGCTACAGCGCCGGCCGTTGCCTTGACTGCGGCATTTGCTCCGAATGTCAGCAATGCGTAAAAGCCTGTCCGGCTCATGCCATTGATTTCAACATGCGTGACGAAGAACGGACGGTTGAGGCGAAATCGGTCATCATATCGACCGGATTCAATCTATTCGATGCTCACTTAAAACCAACATACGGGTATGGTAAATACCCCAATGTTATTACAGCCATGCAAATGGACCGCATCCTGGCCCCTACCCGACCCTATAATCACGTCATCCGCCCTTCGGACGGCAAGGCGCCTGATAATATCGCTTACGTACTTTGCACCGGTTCCCGGGATAGTACCGTCGATAATCCTTTATGTTCCAGGGTCTGTTGTATGTATTCAATCAAGCAGGCGCAGTTAATCATGGGCGCTCTGCCGCTGGCCGACATAACCATCTATTATATCGATATCCGGACCTTCGGCAAAGGCTATGACGAATTTTATCAGCAGGCCAGGGGAATGGGTATTTCCTTTGTGAAAGGAAAAGTGGCCCTCATTAATGAAGTCGAAAACGGCAATCTTGACGTCCAGTATGAGAATATCGAAGGCGGCGGAGGCATCAAACATATGGAACACGATCTGGTTGTTCTGTCGACCGGGTTCTCACCAAATATTGACTACGTACATATGTTCAAGAATGGCAAACTTGTGTTGGACCCCTTTGCTTATGTTCAGGAAATCGATGAAGATATCAATTCTGGTAAAACCAGTATAAACGGTGTTTTCGTGGCCGGAGCGGCTTCTGCCCCTCGGGATATTCCCGACAGCATTCTTCATGCAGGCGCGGCGGTGGCTCAGACCGCCGCTTACATAGAGAGGATAAGGGCCGGACGATGACGGATAGAAGAATTGGCGTATACATATGTTACTGCGGCGGAAATATTTCCGACTATGTGGAAGTTGAAAAAGTCCGTGTGGCGATCAGCCGTGATCCCGGTGTGGTGGTGGCCAAAACGACCATGTTCGCTTGTTCCGATGCCGCGCAGGAGGAAATGATAGAGGACATAAAAACCAATAAACTTGATGGTTTGGTGGTAGCCTCATGTTCACCGAAATTGCACCTTTTCACATTCCGGGCCGTGGCGGAACGAGCCGGATTAAATCCCTATCAGTATGTACAGGTAAATCTCAGGGAACAGGATTCCTGGGCCCACCAGCATGATAAGGATCAGGCTACCGAAAAAGGTATCCGTCTGGTTCGGGCCGGAATAGCCAAATGCGCCCTGACAGAACCTCTTTCGACCATGAGAATCAAGACAGCGCCGAGAGTTCTTATTATCGGTGCCGGTGTGGCAGGATTGCGCGCCGCTCTTTCCCTGTCCGACATGGGATTATCTGTCTTTGTTATTGAGAAAGAAGCCGAAATTGGCGGCTGGGTCGGAAAATTCGGCAGTATGTTTCCAAACGATCGTAAGGGAATCGATCTTATCGGGACTCTCGCGGGGGAAGCGGGACAGCGAGATAATATCAAGATTTTTACTTCCTCCGAACTCATAGAAAAGGGCGGCAGTATTGGTGATTTTTCCGTGGTTATCCAGGTTGAAGGAAAGGAAAAAATATCGCTGAATGTCGGGACAGTCATTGTAGCAACCGGTTTTGATTCCTACCGGCTTACTGAGGGGGAGTTCGGCTATGGTCTTGATGGGGTCATTACTCTTCCGGATTTCAAAATGATGCTGGATAAGTCAAATGGCTCTCTGGCCTTTAATGGTCGTAAAATCAAAGACATAGCCTACATTTATTGTGTCGGCAGTCGTCAACCGCGGGAGATGGAAAATCCCAACCTCTATTGCTCGCGTTATTGTTGCACTGCGGCCGTGCATACATCCCTGGAGGTGGGCAAAAAAGACAAGTCAATTCACCAGTTCCATTTATACCGTGATATGAGAACATATGGCAAGTATGAACTTCTGTACAACAGCGCTCTAAACAATGGTTCCGTTTTTATCAAGTATGCCGATGATGACTTTCCGAAAGTTGAAAGAGCCGGCGACAAAGTACATATTAAGGTAAAGGATCTGCTTTCTCATGGCGAGGAGTTTGATATTGAAGTCGACCTGCTCATACTTGTAACAGGTATGATTCCAAGAAAAAACAATAAGCTGGCAGATGTCCTGAAGCTTCCGATTGGCATGGATGGTTTCTTCAATGAAATTCACCCCAAGCTCAGGCCGGTCGAAACGGTCATTGATGGGGTATTTATTGCCGGAGCTTCCCAGGGTCCCAAAACACTGGCGGAGAGTGTGACCTCCTCAATGGCGGCCGTTTCCAAAAGCGCCGCACTGCTGATGAAAGGATATGTTGATCTCGAACCTCTTATTGCCAAAATCGATCCTGAAAGGTGCGTTTGGTGTGATGAATGCACGAAAGCCTGTCCTTATGGCGCCATTGAGAAAGTATCCGCCGACGGCAAGGAAGTGGCGAGGATTATACCTTCTTTGTGTAAGGGAGGGGGCACATGTGTTCCGCTTTGTCCTCAGGACGCGATCGACGTTGAGGGATACACGGATGTCCAGATTACCGCCATGATTGACTCGCTCATTAAAGAGGTTAAATGATGATAAATCAAAATAATCGGGACCTCGCCGAGGTAATGAGAGATGAAATGATTATGAAAGAGCGTATTCTTTCCCGGTTGCGAGAGGAACCCGCGACTATCCCCGAAATTGCCACGGTGCTCGAACATCCCAGTGTTGATGTCATGCTATGGATTATGGCTATGTGGAGGTATGGTATTGTCGAAGAGGTCGGCAAACCCGACAATGAAGGCTTTTATAAATATCGACCGGTTAAATAAGGATATCTTATGACAAGAGTAGATTCAAAATTTATTGATGAAATAAAAACCTCGGAATCTTTTAACGCCTCGGCCTGCATGAATTGCGGTGTTTGTACCGCTGTTTGTCCGATGGGGCTGGATATTCTGCCCAGACAGCTCTTTCGCTACGTGATAATTGGCGTGGAAGATAGGGTTCTGGAAAATCAGGAGACAATTTTCTCCTGCCTCATGTGCAAAATGTGTGAGCAAAACTGCCCCGCAGGCGTCAATATTACGGAAAATGTAAGGACTCTTCGCACGTATATTAGCCGAAAAGTCTTTGGGCTATTGAGGAATTAAATCATGCCGCTACCAACGCAACATGTCCTGGGAATCCTGGTCGATAACCTGTTGAAGAGGAAAAGCGTACTTAAATTATCCCCTCGTACGACCACCAGGTGGGCCCAGGGATTAACTATACCCAGGGGTGGGGAAACGATCCTCTATACCGGTCATATGTATCAGCTCATCCCGGCTATCTCAGCTCTGGCCACCAAAATGGCCTTTTTCGAAAACTCATGGATTACAAAATTCTTTGGGCTGGGAAGGTTCGCGAATAAATTCATCAACCTTGCCTGGTTTATGGCCCGAACCGATTCCAGTGAAGTAAAGCAATACAACAATATCCTGCGCAGTATTGCGCAGTTACTTCAGGCGGCTGAAGTTGATTTTGGTTATCTCTATGAAGATGAAATGTACTCGGGCGCGCTTGTTCACGATGAAGGTGTTGATGATGCCTTCAAACAACACGCTCAGCGGGTATTTAAGGTTTTCAAGAAAAACGGCGTCAAGTCCGTAATTACCGTTGATCCCCACACGACAAACATGCTCCGGAGTGTTTACCCGAAATACGTTCAGGATTTCGACGTAGAAGTGAAGAGCTATCTTGAAGTGCTAGTTGACAGCAATATCGAATCGATGCAAACCCTTGATTTGAATGTGACTATTCATGATTCCTGTGTCTATGCTCGTTACGAGAACATCGTCAATGAGCCGCGCTGGTTGCTCAATAAAGCAGGAGCAGGAATCATCGAGCCGGAATATGCCGGGAAGCTGACGCATTGCTGCGGAGGTCCGATTGAGTCATTCTTCCCCGGCAAGGCTCAGGCGATCGCCGATAAGAGAATTGAGCAGTTATCCGCCGCAGGAGGTAATATCGTGGCTATGTGTCCTATCTGCCTCGTGAATCTTAAACATGCGGCCAAAGATAAAAATATTGAAGTTAAGGATATTTCCGAATACCTGGCGAAGGCCTACTGTGGTGAATTTCAACCTGCCGAGAGTGTACGAATGTAGGAAGTGACTAATATATTTCCGGAGAGTATTTTGTTGAACACCAAAAAAGAGCCCCAAACATCTATATAAGGTAAAACTATGAGCGAAGAGAAAAAAGAGAAACTTGTTATCTTTGGAACCCACGGACCTGAAGACCCTGAGAGGGCATGTTTACCGTTTGTCATTGGCAATGCGGCTCTGGTCATGGAGGTGCAGGTAACTATTATGCTCCAGGGGTCAGCCGTCTTCATCGCAAAAGAGGGCTGTTATGAACATGTTTTTGCGGCCGGATTACCGCCTCTTAAAGATCTGATACAATCCTTCATTGAACAGGGCGGGACGCTTCTTATCTGCACGCCATGCATTCAGGAGCGAAATATAACACCGGATATGCTGGTGAAAATCGCACAGCCGGTTAAAGCCGCCAGGGCGGTCATGGAAATACTTGAAGCGACCAATGTTATGTCATACTGATTCACGGGATAAGCAGTTAACACTTCTAATTATGTTGTACCTTTTGAGCTGTTCCGTAAACATAGCTCGTGCCAATCGAGAATAGTATGAAATTAATGCAGAGAAAAACAGAAACAGGTGCTCACTGCCCGGCAGCGGCGGGCTCATAGATTTCGGGCTCCCCGGTACGGATAAATGAGAAAAGTAATCAAATATTTAAGCGGAAGGTAATTGATATGTCTGTCATAGCGATATCAAGAGGTTCTCTCTTGGCTACCAGAAAGTTGGTAGAAGGCCTAAAGGCCCGGCTGCAATATAAAGTCATCAGCCGCGAGGAGGTAATTGATGCGGCCGGACGTTACGGAATAGAGGAAACTGGTTTGGGTGAAAAAGATATAATGGAAATGCATCCGCCGGGCTACTGGCACGAACGGTCTAATGAAAGAGCGCATTATCTCACTTGTTTCAAGACGGCTTTGTTGGACTTTGCCGTGGAAGGTTCTATCATCTATCACGGAAATCTGGCTCATATCCTTCTTAACGAAGTTCCTTTCGTTCTCAGGGTCCGGGTGAATGCACCCCTCGGGGATCGAGTTAAAATGCTGATGGAAGAGGAGGGGATTTCCAGGGAAAGAGCTTTCGAAAAGATAAAGGATATGGATAACAGGAGAAGACTCTGGACGCAGTTCCTTTATGATGCCGAAGTCATTGATCCTATTTTTTTCGACCTGGTTCTGAACCTGGAAAGAATACGTATCGACGATGCAATTGAAATGGTTGTTACCGAAATTGCCAAAGATCCCTTTCGGCCTACGGAGAAATCTTTAAAGATCTTGAAAGATCTGCACCTGGCATGCATAGTAAAAACTCATCTTATGAGATCCGCAAAGACTATGGGACTGGACCTGGATGTGGATGCCGATTCATCGACAGGGAAAATCATAGTAAGTGGCAGCTTACCTCCTGACGCCCACCAGACCAGAGAAGCTGATATCCAGTCTGTCCTTTCAGGTGTTGAATCTGTCAAGAATGTTGAAGTTAAGGTGAAGTTTGGTTGAGTTAAAGAACCTATAATATTTCTTAGGTGACCAAATTGTGACCGGTTCTTACCCGGTTCGGCCCATCGAATCTACGGATTTCAAACCTTCTTCGCTATATAGACGCCATAGCTGTAGTATTCGCCGTACTTCTCATAAAGAGCTATTTCGTGATGTTCCGCTTCTACGATGGCCTTTGCCTGCTCGCTCTGGCCATGTCGCTTCAGGAACGCATCGAGACGGTCCTGCATGGGCCGATAGTAATTCTCAAACCAGCAATGCGGCGGTAAGAAGAAATACGCCTCGGGAATATAACCATGACGCTCAAGGATGCCGATCTTTGCCGAGGCCACATCTATTTCGGGATACTCTTCGTCCCAGTGGGACTGAAGCTCTGACGGCCTCGAGGCGCTAAGCCACGTAATCTCCGAAACGACGAGTTTTCCTCCAGGCTTCAGGAATCGCCTCCAAGCCGCCACACCGGCCTCGAAGCCCATGTTATAGATAGCTCCCTCAGACCAGATTACGTCGAATTCCTCATCAGAAAAAGGCAATGCATCCATGGAGCAGTTCAATGTTGTGATCTGCTCTGCAACCCCATTATTTTCCGCCCTGATTTGAAGTTCGTCCAGAAACTCCTGCAGAAAATCCACTGCGGTTATTTTCGCATCCAGCTCTTTTGCCAGCAGAATCGTTGATATTCCCGTGCCGCAGCCAATATCTGCTATCTTCAAAAGGTGCGAGCGATTGAGACCGGCTAGTTCCATCGCTTGCTTTGTCTCAGCCTCTCCGCCAGGACCTTGTCGTTCCGCATGTTTATGCAGGTCTACCAGCAGTTGTAATTCTAAACTGTCCAATTCTTTGTCCTTGTTCTAGTTTCACAACTTTTTGTCGCTGTAAGCTATCGATCTCTCTGGCCTGTTTTAAGAAGAACGCATCGCAGTTGCGCCATGCTCCCCAGCTTTGAAGCGATACAAGTAGACGGCAGTGGCCGCCGATTGTTCGGATGCCGTGGCACCGTTCAATGAGACGGTATACCAGCCTGCCGGTTACTCCTGTATCAAATCTGGATGCTCTTGCCGCAGCCAGGCAAGCAACTCCTCTCGCAATTCTTCTGCTAAGCTTCTTGCTTCTACTACTTCCGATTCCGTAATGGTCCCGGCCGCATCGTAGCTGACTATGGCTCTCTTCCTGCTGATGACCTCCAACGATGCTATTACATCGGCCTATGGTTTGATTGTGAAACGCAGCGATTGGATGGTTCGATAGTGTTGGCCGGAGCCTCCGGGAATTCGATAACCGCTTGCTCTAAGAGCAATGGTCGCGCAACCAAGGCACGCGTTATAGGCTATGGCCAGCCTCCAGTCGAGGGTGATCTCCTCTTTGCCAGCCTCGGTAATGTCCCGGTCAACCTTGTCAAGCAGGTCTCGTATTTCCTGTCGGCTAGTCGTGTGCTGTTTCAACCAGCCGCTACTGAGCCAATCTTTCAAGGTCATCTTCGTTTCCCACCACGAATAACTTGTCGGATTTTAATACGTTCAAAAGAAAATGATTCTCGTCCTGGACCTTCTTCTGAAATTCACTTTCCGAGTACAGCGTCGGGTTGATCGGGCGCTGCATCTGTTCTTCTACCGGCTTCAAAATAGCCACCAACTCGCGAAACGGCAAAGCACCTATCACCATCAGGTCGATGTCACTGGAGCTGGTGTCCTTACCGCTGGCTACTGATCCGTAAATCCACGCGACCTCTATTTGATCTTGGGCTGCAGTGTGTAAGACGTCACGAATGACATCCGCAATGCCAAATGTCTTTTCGGCTATTGACTTGAGTTCATCGAAGACCGGGCTCTCGGGATTCGCGCGGTAGAACTTTTGCATCCCGATCTGCTCTACCGACAGGATCCCGGCCGCTGTCAGTGACTTTAACTCGCGGTGGAGGGAGCCGGGCGTGTCGCCAAGTAGCCTGACAGCTTCGCGGAAATAATACTGTTTTTCAGGATTGAGTAAGAATAGCGCGAGCGCTTTCCGGCGTATCTTGGGAAACAGAGCTTCCCCTATTCCGGAGCCTACCCCGATCGACGATTCGATTTTCGGTTTTCGCGCATACATACAATGATAACCGATTCTATTATTGACACAACTGATACTATTATCGGAACAAATGAACTCTTATTGAGATCAATTGTCAAGCAAAATCCGAATATGTTACTACATCGGGCATGTTTGAAAACTGTGCCCAAATCGTACCCATAACCGTCGTAAGTTATTGCATGATATTCAGCGATATAGCTGGAGGTGGGGGGAAACGAACCACAAAAACGTGATACAGGTCAACCACTTACAACGTCGCGTGACAATATCGTGACGGTGTTTCCTGCTCCCACCAGTCCGAGCCTATCATTGTTTCCGTGAATAAGTTCACCGATTATTCTATTCAGCCTCCAAATCTTGACATGTAATGGTTTTTGGCACATATACAAAAACACCTTCAATTCGCAATAATGTGTTTCAATAGCAATGCGGTAGAAATTATATATTGATTTCAGGTTTGAATCTACAATCGCTGATTACTCTAAGAACTGGTTGTTTCACTTCCGATTGAGTAGCCGATTGCTTTATATCCGGCCAGCCTTTTATTAAACATACGAAAAAGCATAGGAACCTGCCTATCAACAAAGTCATAAACCCGCACCTCACGCTTATTATCATGTAGCCGATGTAAGCGCCCTACATATTGCTGCAGAGTTCCACGCCAGGAAATCGGCATCACTAGGAATAAAGTGTCCAAGCGAGCGTCATCAAAACCCTCACCAATATGCCTGCCGGTAGCCAAAATGATTTGTTCTTCATTATCGGAAATCGACTTAAGTTGATCCAAGACAGCCTCCCGCTGTCTCTTTCCCATTCCACCCTTTAATACCATCAGATTTTTTATAGAATCCCCCAGCATTTCAGACAAAATCTTGAGGTGCTCAGTTCTTTCTGTCAGTACCAGAGGAGATCTGCCTTCAGCAATAGAAGCAAGAATTTCTTCTGCAATTTGATTGTTTCGCTCGCGATCATTGACAAGTGCCGAATACAATTCCTGAATTGTTGGCTCTATCATTGATTCTGGAATCTTAAAGCAGGTCTCTTTGAGAAGCACAACATGTTTGAATGGACGTTCAAGTGCCACAATTTTGCTGTCTATTTTCGCCCGGATTGGACCACATTGCATTATGATAATAGGATGATGCCCATCTCGTCTTGCCGGGGTAGCGGTCAGACCGAGAACATATTGCGCCTTAACCTGCTTGAGAACTTGTTCAAAACTAAAGGCCGATACATGGTGGCACTCATCAATTATGACATGCCCATAGTCAGCCACAAAATTCTGAACCTCGCCCTTTCGCTGAAGACTCTGAATAACAGCAATATCAATTATACCGGTCAACCTCTTTTTCCCACCCCCATACATCCCTATGTCTTTGAGTGGAATATCCAGAAAAAGACTAAGCCTTTCTCTCCATTGGTCCATCAGTATTCTCCGATGTACGAGAATCAATGTGTTCACTTTTCGCTGAGCGATCAGCCATGAGGCAATTACGGTCTTACCAAACCCGGTAGGAGCTACCAATACACCATCTTCATTTTCAAGCATCTTCGAAGCAGCGCCATATTGAATATCCTGTAATTTACCCTCAAATGATACATCAATCGTCTTTCCTTGAAATCGCTTATCTTCCAGCTTAGTCTCTATGTTTAAGGAATTAAGAAGGCTTCTGATTTCATCGAGGCAACCTCTTGGAAGACCAATGTGTTTTGGGAATTCCTCTGCACAGTAAATAATACGAGGTTTTCCAAATGTGGAAAGGCGCATAGACTGAGCACGATAAAATTCTGGATTCTGAAAAGCTGCAAGCCGCACTAATCGGCTAATTAACTGTGAAGATAACTTTTCTTTCTCAATAAAAAGCAAATTGCTGCAGACAATTGAAATGCTTTTAGGAAAGGGCCCCTTAAACTCCAGCTCAGGTACTTGCTTTGAAGGTGGGAGTGCCCAAGGATCATCTTGAGCGAGATCGTCATATTTTACGGCTCGAACACCAATTACCGAGTTTGATCTTTCGGCATTTTTGACAATGTATCTTGCCTCATCAGGATTCATTCTCTTGATGGATGCCAGAAATCTCCATTGGTCTGGATACGGCCTTAAATCGACATCAAGAAATACGGTATTCCCCTTCTCTCTTGGCATCTTCTGCAGCGGCAACGCTATCAAATTTCCAAAGCCCCCTTTCGGCATAGTATCCTGACTTGGAAAGAAGCGATCGTATGAGTCAAAGCCGATCTTATGTCTTTTTGATAGAGCATTTGTTAATACGACACTACCCAGTTTGCGGGCTAATATGGCTGGTATTGCTTCTGAGAAGAAAATCCAGATGTGACCACCTTGCCCGGAGCGCGACTGCTCCAGGGCCGCGGGGACATTCATCTCCCTGCAGGATTGCAGATAAGCGCCTACATCATCCTGCCAACACTCCTTGTCGAAATCTGCAGCCAACAAGTAACAGCTCTCTTCGGTCAGCAGTGGGTAGATTCCTATAGTCTTTTTGCCGGCGAGATGCTCTTCGATCACTGAATCCGTAATTGGCAGATAATCGCTGTTGGGGCATTTTGAACACGGCTTTCTGCAGAGCAATGGATCCCATTCATGGGCACAAGCTGGAGAATAGCCAGATTTGCCTGATTTATTTTCCCACCGGAAAGCAAATACATCTTCTCGTCCTCGAAACAGATCCCGAAAAAGCCGAACCTTATCGAATTCCAAATTCGGTTCGATTTCAGCTTCTTCATTGGATACAGGCCTTTCGCCATCAGTTTGTTCCTGTAATTTCATGGAAAAGACCGGTTTAATGGAAAAGGATTCAAGAATTTTCTTCAACCTGTTGTTTTCGATACGAAGGCGTTTGTTCTCCTCCTGCAGATCACGCAACTTACGTAACAATTCTTTTTCGGTTTCATTCTGCATGAGTATGCTAATCTCTTTATTTCCAATTACTGCCATTCCATTTGTACCTGAATGGACTACCAACCGCGGTGGCCTGTAGTGGTTCAAGTAAAAATTCTCGGAGCAATTTTATAAGTTGAGGGAAATCAACACCAATATCTTCAAGACTATTCCGATTTATGAATGCTTTCCATTGAGTATTCTTATCCGTGCTATTCGCAAATTCATCACTTAAAGCCAAAGGTATGTCCTCTGGAATCTGTGTGCCTCTTCGTTCAAACGTTGTCTTTATGGCTTTGACGAGTATATTACCATCGAACGAAAAAGTCTTGGAGAGAATATAAATGTCATAGAAATCTTTCATTCGACTGTTGGCCATCCCCAGGAAAACCATAGATTGTAGTTTCTCAGTAATCTGGGTCTCTTTATTATAAGCTTTGATTCGAGGAGCCGGAAAATCAAGCAATACTGGATAGTTAATTAATTTCGCCTTTGGGGTTACGGCATCACCAAAACCAACATCGATCTGTATTCTAATCCTGGCGCTACCTAGTTTCGCGTTTACCTTCACTCGCTGTCCGGGATATTCCTGATTGCCGCGAATTTCCTCTATCTCTACACTGTCAGCATCATATTCAAGTCCATCCTTCATAACCTCTACCAAGCATATCTCTCTGATTACTGCCTTAAGCGCTTCTGCTTCCGGATCGCCAAAACCAAGCAAATCCAGATCACGAGTTGGACGGTGCACTTCGCCTATCCAAATGACGGTTAGCATCGCACCTTTAAGAATAAATCTGTCTACATGTTTAGATTTTGATAGTCGATATAGGAATCTTTCAACCGCATAACGTGTCAGGATTAAGTTGAAATCCTCATTTCGTTCTCGGCTGAGATTTAAAAGACGCTGACGAACCGAAGCCTCAAGATTTTCAAAATTCCTTTTGCTCATACCAGAGACTCCAGATAAGGTTTCATGATATTAGCAACCCTGCAGATTTTAGCATATTTCCAGAGATCATCCATTGTGCATTTGCGAGCCCGATGACAATCGCGAAGAGCTTCAAGGGCAACATCCAGCCCAATTTTATTTCTGAATTTAAAACAATCGGCAACTGTTTTCGCCGGATTATAAACGCGGATCGTAACGCCTTCAATATTGTGTCGTTCGATTCCGGACGTAAGTACTTTACCGGAAAATCTTGCTATCCGTATAGGAATGCCAAGCTCTTTGGGGCTACGAGCCTTATTGTCAATGGCCATCCAGATTTCATACGGCGATTGGGTTGTCAGATCGTGAAATCTGAGTGCTGAGAGCAGGCATACTATTCCTGACGGTACCCGTTTACATGCCTCGGCAATACTCCTATTTTCAGACGGCTCTGTCTCAGGCAGGGTATAAAGGCCTCGTCCAATCCGATTTAGCACACCCTGATTATATAGCATATGGATATACTTGCGATGTATGTCATATTCATCCATATCTCTTGGTCTGACAATACCCAGCCGTTTGACAATTTTAATAATTTGATTTGTAATTTCCGTTTTCATAGTATAACCGCTATATCCTAATATGTCGGTAAAGACAAATAATTACCGACATATTATACCGCTAAAAATTAAACGGCACAAGCCTTTTTAAGCCGAACTAATAGAAAATAATTAAGCCAATCCCGTGACAAAATCGTGACATCTGAGGTTTTAAGTTATTCTAAGTTATTGAGGGTTATAGCCTGAATTTCTGGGAGGGATGGGGGAATTGTATCAAACAACCCTTCCTTTGCTCTCCTTATCTTGTTGTAATGTAATGAGTTATACAAATTGGAGGTGGGGGGAATCGAACCCCCGTCCGAAAAAGGC